>CAZENZ010000025.1:0-15570 GCA_964513705.1 uncultured Gammaproteobacteria bacterium | reverse complement strand
TGGGGTGGCTAATGGGAATCGAACCCATGATAACGGGACCACAACCCGCTGTGTTACCTCTACACCATAGCCACCATGGTGAAATTTGCTCGGCGAGCATAGCGAATTTCCCCCTCCATGGCAAATACCCGTAAGACCGTTTACAATCCCCCAGGACCGCGAAGAGCTCGCTCCTCGGGCCCGTAGCTCAGCGGTAGAGCAGGCGTCTTATACACGCTTGGTCGCAGGTTCGATCCCTGCCGGGCCTACCATCAAAAAACCACCCTTTAGGTGGTTTTTTGCTTTGGATACATCGCCTCATCAAGCGCTTCGCCTACTTCTCCAATCGCCCCTACCACCCCCTCTTTTACCTCGCCGATCGCTCCCCCAACCTGCTCTCTCACCTCACCGACGACACCTTCGACCTTCGCTACAACCTTACTCGCCGTCTGTGTCGCAGTCAGCACAATATCGTTTTTCCGTGGAATAGCGCCCGTTCCTTTCTGAATGATCTTCTCTGCCATCCGGAAAAATCTCATCTTCGCAAGCACTGGGTTCAGCCAGCCGACTGTGATGCAGTAGTAACGATCATAGGGGGCGGCGTGGTGCTTGGAGTGATGTTCGGGGCGAAGAATAACCCCCATCGCCTGCAATCGACGAACAATCCAAGGACAGCGCTCATCCGACAAATGCGACCACTTATGAAATTGATTCGTTCCAAACACTCCAATACTCATGGCAAAAGCAAAAAGATGGAAGGCGAGAACCGTTGGCGTATTCACCCCGTAAAGCAAGAGAACCGTTGGCAACAGCACCACCATGGTCGCAAGCGAGTTCGCGCCATTTGTCTCTGTAAAATTGTGGCGCGTGATCGCTGCTTGATCGACGTGGTGCTCACGAAACGGGCGGATAAAATACTGACCCACGATTGGCATCGAAGGATCCCCCCACGTATCGCCAATCCAATGCACCAAGCCAGACATAAAATCAGCTGCCACATAGCCGATAAAGGCAATCACAACACTGACGAATGGACGGTCTCCAATAAATGGCAGCGAGCGATACAACACAAATGCCTCCAGCACAAAAAACAGCACAATCACGACCGTATCCATGGCGCGACGGCCAGCGGTATACCCCTTCGACAGGGCTTCGACATCGGTTGCGAGATGAGAACGACTCATATAACTGGCCAAAGAATAGCCTATTTTATTATTTTATTCAACATATTGCATGGTTGTCAGATCGCGTTTTTTGGGCTAATCTCACACAATCTATGACTACTTGGACGGTTGAAGCCGCGCAGATCAATACCCGTCTGGATGTCTTCCTGGCGGGGGTTCAGTCTGAACGTACGCGTTCTGGCATCCAAAAAGCCATCCAGCGGGGGCTTGTGACCGTGAACGGACAGCCCACTAGTGTGCATCGCTTTCTCAAAGAAGGTGACGTGATTGAACTGAAAGAAGAAACCGCCAAAAAAGCCCCCACCAAGTCGCTGAAAGACATGCCTCTGCCCGTGATCGTCAAAGAAACAGCTGATTGGATTGTGGTGAATAAGCCAGCCGGACTCCTTGTACACCCTTCAGTCACGAGCAACGAGCCAACGCTGGCCGACTGGTTCTTGGAGCGCTATCCAGAGGTAGCCAAAGTTGGGGAAAATCCGATTCGCCCCGGTGTCGTGCATCGCCTAGATCGTGATGTAAGTGGCTTACTTGTGCTTGCAAAAACACAGATGGCCTTCGATGCGCTAAAAAAAGATTTTGCACAACGCCGCGTCGAAAAGCGCTACCTCGCGTTTGTGCACGGCGAGATTTTGCAGGACGAAGATGACATTAAACTCAAAATCGCTCGCTCGAGCTCAAAAGCTCGCATGGCGGCACGACCAGAAAAAGCTGAGGGTAAAGCCGCCTGGACCCACATTAAAGTTCGTGAACGTTTTGTAGGCGCAACCCTGCTTGATGTTGAAATTCTTTCCGGTCGTACCCACCAAATTCGCGCGCACCTGCACGGCATCGGCCATCCAGTGATTGGTGATACTCTGTACGCCATCAAACAAACGGATCGCAACATTCCGGAAGCGCCGCTTCTCCTCCAGAGCGTCCACTTAAGTTTCAACGATCCAACGACAGGCACACGCGAAATCTTTGATCTGCCTGCTGAAGCCATGTTTAACGAGATGCGCGCAAAACTCAAAGCTCAGTCTTAATCTGCTTGTTTGTGCACGTGTTCATCTTGATCGGACCTTCAGCTGCCGGAAAAACCACCGTCATGGAGCGGCTCCTTCAAGATCCAGTTTTGAACCTAGTCCGTTTTTGCACAACCACCTCCCGCCCACCACGTGAAGACGAACAAAATGACATTCACTACCAATTTGTTTCGCCTGAAGAGTTTCAAAAGATGGTAGCTGCCAACACATTCTTCGAATGGACCGAAATCTACGGATACTCCTACGGCAGCAACAAAGAAACATTGAAGGCTCTGCGCGCGGGCACGCGACCGATCATCTGCGTTCTTGAACCAGAAGGTGCACGCAAGATTAAAGCCGCCGACCCAGAACACACGACGATCATCTTGATCGAAGCAACGCGTGAAGATCTCTTAGGACGGCTCAAGCAACGCCACACAAATGAAGCTGACATCAAAAAGCGTATCGAACGCATTGATCGCGAATTGAGAGTCTATCCCCTCCTCGCCGATGTCGTGGTTGAAAATAATGACGGGATGTTAGACACAGCTATAAGCAAGGTGGCGAGCTGGATCAAAAACATGGTTCAACAAAAAAGCACGGATATCTAAAACGAAAAGGACACGCGCACCGAAGGTGGCGGAAAACATGAACACCTCGTCGAAACGAGGTGTTCTATCCTATTTTCTTCTTTTCCGGCTTAGGCCGCGGCCAACTTGATGTTCTTCACATCGCGCATGCGCTTCTTGCTCTTGCGGATGAAGGAAATGTCCTTGTGACGAACATGGGCGACCTTCGTGAGCTCAATCTTCTGAAGCGAAGGCAAACCGATTGGAAAAATACGTTCCACACCCACGCCGCTGGAAACCTTGCGGACAGTCATGGTCTTGCGGCTCGAAACACCGCTCATCTTCATGACAATGCCTTCATACACCTGCACACGCTCTTTTTCCTCACCGTTTGGAGCCAATTCCTTAATCTTCTGGTGGATACGAAGTGTCATCCCCGTGCGGATTTGGGAGGGCGTGATAACAGCTGGAAGCGTAATTTGGTCGGCCATAGATGGCGGAGAGAGTACGAGAAAAATGGCTCTCCGTCAAGCGATTACGGGGTTTTGGGTTTTTGGCCCGCGAGCTGATCAAGCCAGGTCTGGATCAGATAGGTCATAACCTCTGATTCACCCCAGCCTGGAACACGATTTCCATTGAAGAAAAAGGTTGGCGTCCCAACAGCTCCTGCACGAGCTCCATCATTAAAATCACGCTCTACCAGGTCTTTTATTTCTTGCGAGGCCAGACATTCCTTGAATTTATTACCATCCATGCCACTTTCGACCGCCATACGCAGTAGCTGCTCTTCCGTACGCTGATCTTGATTTGTGAACAATTTGTCATGATAGACCCAAAAACGCCCTAGCTTATTCGCACAGGCACCCGCCCGGGCAGCGATTTCAGCCGTTGGATGAATGTCATTTAAAGGAAAATGGCGAATCACAAGCCGTACTTGGGAGCCAAAACGAGCCTGAAGCTCACGAACGGATGGAAACGCCGCCTTACAAAACGGACAGTCAAAATCAAGAAATTCGACGATCACGAGTGGGGCACTCGCAGGACCAATCGATGGGGCGTCCGCTACCACCAGGTGTTTTCCATAATCTGGATCAACCGAGGTATTTGCGATCGCTTTGCCGACCGTCATTTGCAGCTTTTGATTCAAAATTGGGTTGGAATCTCCCCGACGAATCGCTAGATAATAGACACTTACCCGTGATAAAAACCAGACCATCAGGGTCAAAAAAAGCAGTCCAATAAGCCACAAAAAGAGCTTGCCCGCTGAAATGTGAACATCTTTGCCAAAAACGTGCATAGACAAACGCAGTGTAGCATGAGCTGGAAAAGTTGACATTTTGGCCAAGAAATGAGAGGCTGGCCCGTTCTTTTTGAGCGATTTTCTTCACTCATTCTCAGATATTTGAGACTCTCTTCGGCTGAGACCTGAAAAACCAGCTTGGTTGTCAGGCGCCACCCGGAGGGAGTCCCACATGTCACGGAACCCGTGGCACGGCAAGGCAACCTTCGTTTCCTGTTCGCGTCCGCAACCGACAACGCCTTGTGTTTGAAGATCGAGAGAGGAGATCGACCTGATGAACTTTCGAAATACGACCCTGTGGTCGTGGATCGCGGCCGGCCTGTTGGCCACCACGGCCATGACGATGACAATGGAGGCTGAGGCGCAGCAACCGCGCCGAAGCCACCATGGTCGTCGCAACCAACCTGCGGCCGAGGCGGTGGAGCCTGCTCCGCCGCCCGCACCGAACCCGCTGCCCCGCTCGGGGCCGTCCTGCCAGGCGCTGGCCGGTGGTCTGCCCGATGGGCTCGACCCCCGACCCGTGATCGCGCGGGCGCTCGACGAGGCGCGCAGTCACGCTGACGACCTCTGCCTGGCCCTCGTGGCTTCTCGGCAGGTGTCGCTCGGCGAGTGCGCCATCGCGGCCAACACCATCCAGGAGGCGGCGGCACGCTCCCCCAGCGCGTCCTTCGTGCGCTGCGTGGGCGCGCTCGTGCAGGCCTGCAACCTGTCGGCGAACCCGCCCGCGGAGGGACAGCTCCCCATATGCGGCCAGGAGATCGACAGCGTCATCGCGACGCTCTCGACCGCGTGCGTCTCGGTCGCCTACAGCGACACGACCGCCCCGGGCTCGATCATCAACGCCCTGCAGAGTCTCAGTCGCGTGTGCCGCGACGACGGCACGGTCGCGGGCGAGATCGCCGGCGTGGTCGCGAACCACTGGAGCGGTACCGGCACCGGTCAGCTCAACTCGTCGCTCGAGTACTCGATCCTGCGGGACGAGAACCCGCCGGGCGGGCTGAGTGACGCAACCCTGCTCACGCGCACCAGGACCTGGCTCGCCGGGCAGGCGCCCTTCCAGCCGGGCGTGACGCAGAACACGCGGCTCGCGCTCATTGACTACCTGGACCGTCAGGCGGCAAGCACGACTGACGGTCGGCTCCGCATGACGGTCTGGAACCGGGCAGCGGCGATGGGGATCCTCAGCGCAACCATCCGGTCGATCGAGGACAGTAGCGGGGCGTTCGGACAGGCGCTCGACGATCTGCTCTATCTCGAGCGACGTGGCCTGCTCTTCGACGAGCAGGTGCTCGTCACCGCGACGCACATCCCGATCCAGCAGGGCTTCCGGGCCCGGCTGTCGCAGACAGACGCGACGCGCGTCGAGCAGGCCTACGACATGCTCAGCCGCTCGCGCGCTGGGTCGGCGGCACTCCTTCGCCTGCGCATCGGTGGCGCGCTCTGGGCCTACCAGCGCTCGCCCAACGAGACGGGGTCCGTGAACTGCGTCCAGGTGGCGCGCCACGAGACCAACATCGACAACTTCGTCCGGTCAGAGATCGGGACGGTCCCGATCGCGGCCTACCGCGGTGATCTGCGAGCCATCCTGACCGAGATGGATCGAGCGAACCGCGCGTGCGAAATCCCGAACCCGGCGCGCGAGCGCAGGATCGAGGGATGGCGCACGTCCATCGAGTCGGGTGGCGGCATCGTCGGCGGCACCACCGTCAACTACAACGACGTCAACGGAGGCGCGCAGTGATCACCCGCATCTTCATCGCCCTTCTCACCATCGCGGCGCTCGCCTTCGCCAACCCGAAGGAGGCACGAGCGCAGGCCGGAGCGCGCACCAGCGTCGCCTCGTGCCCCACCAACATGGCCGGCACCTGCAGCGACCTCGAGGCCTGGGAGGGGATGATCATCCGCCTCACCGCTCGAGCGACGCCGCGCGCCCTGCGCATGGCGCTCCTCATCTGCCGTGACGTGTCGACAGAGGCCGCGAGCTTCCGGTCCACTCAGGGCCAGGAGCGAACCGTCAACGGCGGGTCGACCGGCGGCGTCTTCAGGGCGCCCGAGGCCATCGCAACGCCAGGGTTCGTCCTCTCACTCGAGGCGTTCTGCCGAGACCTGAACGCCCTCGTCGTCGAGGAACGCGTGCCGAGCAGCCCAACCTACTCCATGGTGATGGGCAACTCCGCCATCGAGCGCATCTCGGCTGGCGCCGCCATGGAAGCCGCGGTCCAGGCCGAAACCTCGCGGCGCCGCGGCCAGCGGCCCACGACCGCCCGCCGCGCCCCTCCCAACAACCCCTCCCCCCGCAGCCCCGGGATGTGCCGGCTGCCGCCACCGAGCGGCGCGCCGGCACCCCAGCCTCCCCCGGGCTGACGGAAGAACAACCACCCCACGTGGCGCAACACTCGCCTGTGGGGTGTTCGCGTTTTGAAGAACTGGTCACTTTTCAAAGTTTTTAAAATACCCGATTTGATTGACCCAAACGCCCCAGTCGGGTATGGTTTCTCCCATACGGTATGCGACAAACTATCCTTTCTATCGTCCTGATCGTGATCTCGATCCTGCTGTCTGGCGCCATCTTGCTTCAGCAACGCGGAACAGGTCTCGGACTTGCTTTTGGCGGAGACACAACCATCTTCCGCACCAAGCGCGGTCTTGAAAAAGTCCTTTTCTACGTCACGATCGCTCTCTCCTGCTTGTTTTTCGGCACCGCTTTCTTAAGCGTTCTTTTCTTCTAACTTCCCATGGCCTCTTGGCTCAGTCGAGCGAAAGCCCTCTGGAACCGGTTGTTTTTTTGGCATGCGCACAAGGCGACTTCGGAAGAAGTACGACCTGAAGCTTCGCATGATCACGCGCTCGTTCTTTCTGTTCACGAGGTCAGCCAAGCCAGTGGTTGGAAAAAATTATCTTTTTTGAATCACGTACTCACCCTCGGTGAGAAGCGTTTGTTTTGGTCAGCGGTCGTTGGAGCCATTGTGTTGATCATCGCTGGAGGCTGGCTCTTAGCACAGCCACACCTCATGCGCGTCCCAACGGATGGCGGAACGTTCACAGAAGCCCTCGTGGGTGGACCGAAGCTCATCAATCCCCTCTATGCACCCTTGAACGATGTTGATCGTGACTTGGCAGCGCTCGTCTACTCTGGCCTGTTTCGCTTAGACGAACGCCTTGAACCAAAACCCGATCTCGCGGAGAAATATGAATGGCGTGAAAACGGCACTGTTCTCGAGATCGTCTTGCGCAAAGACGCCCGCTTCCACGACAACACACCGGTTACCGCCGACGACATCGTCTTCACATATCAAGCTATCAAATCGTCTGTTTGGCGCAGCCCCCTCTCCAGCTCGTTCAAACAAATGAATGTGGTGCGCGTCGATGATCAGACGGTCCAATTTATCTTGGAGAACCCAGAACCACAGCTCTTAAGCCAGCTTACGATCGGGATTTTGCCAGGCCATCTTTGGGAAGATGTCCCCAATCCTCTCTTGGCCGACTTGAACCTACGTCCGATCGGTTCTGGGCCCTATCGTATCGCTTCACTTCGTCGTGATCAGAAAGGAACCGTACTCAGCTATCGCCTTGATCGCTCTGAGCAATACTACGGAGTAAAGCCATACATTACTTCACGTGTCTTCCGTTTCTTTGGGGATACTCCGCAAGCCATTCAAGCCATCAAAGCACACCAAGCAGACGCCTTGGCGTTTATCCCTTGGAATGACGTCGGTACGTTTACGCACGACGCAGTTCATCCCGTCACTCTTCGTCTTCCGCAACAGACCATCGCCTTCTTCAACACGCGCGACGTCATCCTGAAGGACAACAAACTACGCGAGCTTTTATCCAAAGCAGTTGATAAAGAGGGATTGGCGGATGCTGTGAAGCCTGCTGCATTGCCGGGTGGATCTCCTCTCCCCTTTTTGGAGCTTCCGGTGACCACAACAACGAGCACTGCTTCCTCCACTTCCACCAATCCAACGCTGGATGATCTGCGCCAAGCGCTAGAGACTGCCGGCTGGAAGCTCGATCAAACCACCGGACTGCGCTCACAACGCATCACAGTTCCCGGAAAGCCTGCGTCACGTGGTGTTGCCGCCGTTCCGGCTACAACAACTGCCACGCTGCTCTCGCTCAAGATTCTTGTCCCAGATCAGCCAGACCTCGCACGCATGGCAGAATATCTACGGCAGCGCTGGTCGCTTTTGGGAGCAAAAGTGGAAGTCGAAGCTCGTGAACCACAACAGCTATTACGCGACGTCGTCACTGATCGTACGAGTTATCAAATCTTAATCTGGAACATCTTGTTGCCATCGACTCAAGATCCAACCGCTTTCTGGAAAAGCACTGAGGCAACACAAGGCTTCAACTTCTCTAACTTGGCAAGTAAAACGGTGGACCAACGCATTGATGAAATCTTGTCCGCTACCTCAACCGCCGGCCTAGAAGCAGCTCGTGTGAAGTTTGCTCAAAGCCTGCTCGCAGAACATCCTGCCGTATTCTTGGCTCGCCCAACGTACGCCTATCTCGTGAGTAATACGATTCAGGGCACCGGCGATCTTGATCTCGCGGTTCCAAGCGATCGTCTTATTCGTTCAAATCAATGGTCGGTAGAATCAGCACTGAGATGGAAATAACGAGCGGCTGAACACAGACAACAAAACCCCACCGTCCGGTGGGGTTTTGCACTCTCAGAAACTCGATCGTCAGATCAAGCATTCAGTCGAGGCGAGGGTCGCTCCGCAAGTCGTGGCCACCGTGAGGTGGCAAACGTCGCGTGTGCGTCTCGTGCTCTGCAGTGGTAGGAGGTACGGTTGGCGCGGTCGCGCCGATGGGGTGCAGTCCACACAGACTGCGGCTGGCGTGTGTCTACCGTCGGCGGCGCACGGTGTGGTTCACGACGACGCGGTTGGTCGCCACGCTGCACTGGCGGAGGCCGTCGCGCAGGACCGTCGATCGGCACTGGATCGCCTCGGGCGCCTCGTGGCCGTTGCCGATGGTGCACGAGATGTAGTCGTCGCCGTTCGTGTCCTCCGGCTGGCACTCCACCACGTACTCGAGCCAGTCGTGGTGCATGTCGTGGGCGTACTTCGTGGCGTCCTCCACCACTCGGGTGTGGATGCGCCCCGAGAAGATGAGTGACGTCGGCGAACTGCCCGTGACGAGGTGGCAGAGCCAGCTCCCGAAGACGTAGACGAAGAAGAGCAGGATCCCCACGACGAGGGGGTTCGGGTACTCGCGGCGGCTCGTGACGGGGAAGCGGTTGCGTATGGGAAGGTCCTCCTGGACGCTCCGGAGGGAGCGTCATCTGTGGTTGTAGAGGCGCTCAGCGATCGAGATGTCGATTCAGCCGAGGACGGTGATGCCTTCAAAGAAGGAATCACGCTCCTTAGTTGAATGGGTTGTTGTTTGGTCTTGTTTTCTCTACTTGCTGGTCTTTGACGCAGCTTCACTGTAACAAGCAATACTACCATAATTTATTCTTTTTGTCAACCTATCGCCCACCTCCCCCATGCAAGAAAACACCCGGGAAATCCGGGTGTTTTCTGTATTTTCTAACATTTCCCTACCTAGGCTCGATCGGACATTTTGCCCGTCAGTTTCCCAAGCCCCTCAAATGCTCTCAGCACTTCGAGCGGGACGGCAAATACCACGGTATTCGATGCATCACTTGAGATGTCGTTAATTGAATTCAGCGTACGCAAATGTAAAGCTCCTGGATTACTCGACAAGATTTCGGCAGCTTTGCGCAGGTTCTCGGCCGCGGCAATTTCACCCTCGGAGGTAATAATGACGGCACGACGTTCACGTTCAGCTTCAGCCTGCTTTGCAATCGTACGTTGCATCTCTTCTGGAAGAGAAATGTCCTTCAATTCAACACCCTGCACCTCGATCCCCCAGCTTCCGGAATGTTGTGCAATCAACTCCTTGATACGCATCGAGGCCTGATCGCGCTCAGAAAGAAGTTCGTCCAGCGTAAGTTCACCGACCACGTTACGCATCGTTGTCTGCGCCAACTGTGAGATGGCGTACCAAACATTCTCAACCTCGATCACCGAACGCACCGCATCGGTTACGTGGTAGTAAATAACCGCGTTGATCTTACACGACACGTTATCCTTCGTGATGGCGTCCTGATAAGGCACTTCCACCGCTTTGGTACGAATGTCGACCTTCGTCATACCTTGGAAGATCGGCAATACGACCTTCCAGCCCGGTTCGACGAGGCCCGAATACTTTCCCATCGTAAACTTTACCCCTCGCTCGTATTGGTTCACCTGACGCAACGACACAAACACGACGAAAATAAACACCCACACAAGAATCGTAAAAAGAAATGGCATATAGAAGTAGGCTAGAGACGGGCAAATGAAATGTCAAAGTAGCTTAGACGACTGGCGGCGTCTGAGGCGGTTGCTGAGCCGGAGGAGATGCTTGGTCTTTCCCTTTCGAGAAGACCAGGTACAGACCAATTGGAACTCCGATAAACAATCCCGCCACCCCCACGATACCGATCAACCCCAGCAGGACGTTCATAACCCGTGCCATGAAGACGGAATAACCGAGTAATCCACTAGCGTACACAAAACCCAAGATCGGCCAGAGAACGAGCGATCCTCCCAAGCAGAGTGGCGGAACAATAATGAGTGCAATCCCCCATTTACGTCGCGAAGCTGTGGTCATATTGCCTAAAGGATAGCATAAACGATACGCTTGCCTGCGCCTGATGAGCCACAACCCCCATCAAGACCCCGTCCCGATAGCACAACGGATAGTGCAGTAGCCTTCTAAGCTATGGATCCAGGTTCGATTCCTGGTCGGGGCACCACACAGAACGCCACCTGAACGGGTGGCGTTCTTGCTTACTTGGCTTTATTCAACCAGGTCCGCAGAACTTCGATTTCTTGATCTAAGACGTTCGCCCCTTTTTTCAGGCGACGACTGGCGCGCCAGTTGGAAATCCCTTGCACCACACGAATCGTGAGAACAGCCAAGGCCACCATCAACGAAATCACGGTGGCGTCGTGAAGATCCCAAAATGGAATGTAATCCGCCACCTGAAGCATGGTCGATGTTGGCAGCGTACTCGCTACACCATTTTGAAATCCGCGCGTAAGAACATTGGTTGGTAAGGACGCATTCCAGTCGCTCACACGGTTCACAAACTTTCCCACCTCGACCAACCCGGTCAAAGCTACTCCCACCGAAAATATAATAAAACCAGCGATCAAAGCCGTCTGGAACGCACTCCACAACTGCAAGCGCAGCAACATACGATGCGAACGCAACAACACCACCTGACATTCACGATGAGCGATCTCCGATTCTAAAAGCAGCTTTCGCGCTTCTGGATATTTTTCCAGCGTATCTTTGAGCAAAAGAAGTGCCGGCGGAATAGAAGGAGCTGATGGCCCTGAAAGAACGGATGTACTTGATGTCGCCTTAGCAGGCATAGATGGGAGTTATTGTACCCGCGATCCGTGATTTGGCATACTGCGAGAAGTCATGTTGTCCCTCGGACCCTATCGCAAGAGTTTTTCGTTAGCCTGGAGCGCGCAACTTACGTATCGCGTGAATTTTCTGGTGGGTCGTGTGCGCGAATTCGTCGTGTACGGAGCTCTGCTTCTCCTCTACACAGCCCTGCCTCAAGGGAGCGGAAGTTACACGCAAAGCGATCTGTTAACGTACACACTTATGGGCAGCTTGCTCGCGTCTGGCGCCTTCATCTTCAGCATGAACACGATCGCTACTGAGATTGCCGATGGTGATCTGAGCAACTATCTACTCCGACCCATCAATTATTTTGGTTACTGGATCGCTCAGTCGGGTGCCGCGAAGTTGCTAACATTTGGCAGTGGGGTCGTTCAGATCTTGATTCTAAGCTGGCTGTTTTCGTCTCAATCATTTTCATTTCACACGAACCCAGTCGCTCTTTTGCAAACATTGGTACTCTACATTGGATCACTCGCACTGATTCAAACGTTTGATTTTGTTGCAGGCTTATTTTCCTTCTGGACGAATCGTGGACATGGCATGCGTTGGCTCATCATGATCTTCCTGCAATTCTTGTCTGGCAGCTACATCCCCCTCGACACACTGCCTCGCAAAGTCAGCACGATCCTATCCTGGACACCATTTCCATCGATTCTTTTTGCACCGCTTCAGGCATATCTTGGAAAGCTTAATGGGACCGCTTTTGTACAAACGCTTCTCATTCAGTGGCTCTGGATTATTGTCATGGTGCTTGTGGTGCGTATTCTTTGGAAGCGCGGCTTACGTACGTATGGCGCCTATGGACGCTAGACCCTTTCGACTCCGCGACTACGCTCGCATCTGGTGGCGATCGACGCTTTTAAATTTCCGCACCAACACAAGTTCACTTATTGAGTTTTCAAGCTACGTCATCGCCAAGGTACTCCGCATGAGTTTTTTCTTTGTTTTTGTGTTCGCTCTGTTTCGAAATACATCCGCGCTGGTTGGCTACATGCGAGGCGAGGTTCTGCTGTTTTTTGCCTTCATGAATACCATCGACGTGATGTTCCAGCTTACCTGTCGAGGTCTCATGCTCGTGCCAGCTATGGTGCGCAAGGGTGAATACGACACGCTGCTCACGAAACCCGTTTCTCCGTTTTTTCTGACCTGCTTCAAACTGTTTGATTTCATGGATCTTGGAACGTTTGTCTTTGCGATTGGATTCCTTGCGTATGCCATTCGAGACCTGCCGTATGCCTTAGGCGGCACACAAATTCTCATTGCCGCCGTCTGTTGGATCTGCAGTTTCGTGATGGCAGTCTGTCTGAACATCCTGATCGCCGCACTTTCGTTCTGGACCACGGAGATTGAAAATGGGATGTGGATCTATCGTGACCTGGTGTATGTGGGACGTTTCCCTCCAGAGATCTACCCTGTCGGGATCCGCAAAGCCTTTACCTACGTCCTTCCGATTCTTCTGATCGTGAGCACACCAACTCTTGCCCTCATTGGCCGAGTGCAGGCACCGACCCTCGCCCTCATGCTGTGTATGACGGCAATCCTTGTACTCCTCAGTCGCTTTGTGTGGCTCCAAGGCCTTAAACGCTATACTTCCGCCAGCGCCTAACTTCTATGTCTTCCGCCATCGTCGTCAAACAACTTCGCAAAGTCTACGAAGTTGAACAAAAACAACCCGGGTTTTTGGGAACGCTCCGCTCCCTCGTGAAACCCGTCATCCAGAAGCGCGTGGCAGTGGATGATATTTCGTTTTCGATCGAGGCAGGTTCGTGTGTTGGATTCATTGGTCCGAACGGCGCCGGAAAAACCACCACCCTCAAGATGCTCTCCGGCATTCTCTGGCCAACCAGCGGCGAAGCAACCGTCTTGGGACACGTCCCTTGGAAACGTGAACGCGTGTTTCAAGAGCAGTTCGGCATTGTGCTCGGTTCAAAGAATCAGCTGTGGTGGGACTTGCCCGCACAGGACACCTTTGAGCTCAATAAAGAAATCTATCGCCTGCCAAATGCGGCGTTTCAAGAGCGCGTTTCCGCCTTGGCAAAGCTTCTCCAAGTCGATCATAAGCTCGATGTGCCAGTCCGTAAGCTCTCGCTCGGTGAACGCATGAAATGCGAACTGATCAATGCGCTCCTCCATCGCCCGAAGGTCCTTCTCCTCGACGAACCAACGATTGGTCTCGACGTCGTCGCCCAACACACGGTGCGCGAATTCTTACGCACTTGGAATCAAGAAGAAAAAACCACCATCCTGCTCACCTCGCACGCCATGGCTGACGTCGAACATCTTTGTTCGCGCGTAATCGTTATTCAGGAAGGACACTTGAGATACAATGGTGAACTCCAAGCGCTCGCCGATCAGATGAGCGACGAACGCGTGATGCGCTTACGGTTCAAACAAACACCAGAGCTATCCCAGCTCAAAAAACTTGGTACGGTCCTCCTAGCCGATAACGAACAAGTTCGCCTACAGATAAAGCGCTCGCAGATTCCTCATGCCACCAAGGAAGTACTGGATGCCTTTGAAATTGAAGATCTCGCCATCGAACCCCTCCCGATTGAAGAAGTCATTCGTACGCTTTTTAGGAATCCTGAATAGGTTTTTTGGATTCCTCTTTTGATTCTTTCGTATCTTTTGAATCTTCATCTTCCATCTGTTTTCCGTGGAACGCATTGAACACATCCTTGAGCTGTTGGTTCGTGATGTGCGTATAAATTTGCGTGGTTGTAATGGAAGAATGGCCGAGTAACGATTGTACACTTCGCAAGTCAGCGCCGTTCATGAGGAGGTCGGTCGCGAAGGAATGACGCAGAGTATGCGGGGAGATTTTCTTCGTGATTCCAGCTACCAGTGAATACTGATGAACGAGACGCTCGATGGAACGTGGCGTAAGCGGACCAACATCTTCGGGATTTTTGCGACCACGTCCACGATCATGGCGAATAAAAAGCGATGGGCAGCTGTCCTGACGGGCGTCGAGATAGTCACGCAGGGCACTGCGCGCACTATCTGACACAAAGACAATACGCAGTTTGTCCCCTTTCCCCCGCACCGTAAGCTCATCGCGTTCGACGCTCACTTGCTCACGTTTCAAACTCGCGAGTTCTGACACGCGCAAGCCCGTTGAAAAGAGCATGCGCAGAATCGCATGGTCGCGCAGCTTCACGAGCGGTGCCGTGTCGGCAAGATCAGGCGCCTTCAGGAGACGCTCCAAGTCTGCCTTATCGAGAAACGATACTTCACGTGTACCTTGTTTCGCGAGCTCGATCTTCTCTGATGCAAGCGTCTTAATGTCGTTTCTCGCGAGATATTTCAGAAAGGCGCGCAACGCGATCAAGTGATAGTTCTGTGTATTCTTTTTCAGCGCTCCGCGATGCGGATCCTCCAAGCGATTCAAGTGTAAACGAAACTTATGAATGGTGTCCTGGGTGATATTTTTTGGATCCGGATCGTCCGCCCAATCAATAAAGCGACGAAGATAGAATTCATAATTTCGAACGGTGAGCGCGGAGCGCCCCTTACTCAATTCAAGGTTCTCCAGAAAGGTACGGAGATGTTCAGAGAGAGCAGACATGTGTCGCATTTTGTCATATCCGTGCAAGTGTCGCAAAATTGACACGAAAGCAAAAATTAGCTACAAACGCGGGTCACTCTGTACCTTTCATTCTTGATTCGTATCGAAGGTGGTGCGTAGTTTTTGTTCCAAGAATGAAGTTTGCGCCCCGCCCTTGATGCAGCCGCAGCGAATGGCTCGCTGACCTCGCACCATGTTTGGCGGTTTCACAGGAGGTGCCTATGAAACGGCACGCATCGCATCGAAGGACGAGCCCGCCGTGGCTCGCCCTGATCGCGCTCGCGGCCATCGCCGCGGGCTGCGTCGGCACGGATGCCGGCGCGGACAGTGAAGAGACCGTCCAGGTCTGGCAGGCTGGCGGCGGTGGCCCCTTGCGTCTGTTCACCATCCCCAACACGGGGGTCTGGGACCACCCGATCCCGCCGCCCTGGCTCTGGACCCCGCCCGACGACCACGTGGTGATCCATCGATCCATCGTGGGCATCGACTG
>CAZENZ010000024.1:0-15861 GCA_964513705.1 uncultured Gammaproteobacteria bacterium | reverse complement strand
CCCAACCAGGGTGTTATAGGTGTTTGGAAGCTGGATAATAAATTCATGACGACGCGCTTGCTTGGCCGCTTGGGTCCCCTGGTTCATCGACGCGTTCGGGCAGCCATAGGCGATGTTCTAACGAAGAGTACGATGGAAAAGCACGGGGTCTTGAGGAACAAGCGAAATCTGGGAACGCAAGCTCGCCTGCGTTACGTGAGCGATATCTTGACCATCAATCAGAATTTGTCCTTTTGTTGCTTCATAAAAGCGCAACAACAATTTGATGACGGTGCTTTTCCCTGCTCCTGAAGGCCCAACCAAGGCGATCTTCTCGCCTGGCTTCACCTCAAAAGTCAGTCGCTTCAAAACCTGCTGCTTCTCATACTTAAAGGTGACCTCGGAAAAAACAATGTGCCCTTGTGTGACGCGGAGCGGCTTCGCTTGTGGCGCATCTTGAATATCGACGGGAGTTTTCAAGATCCCCACAATCTCAGAAGCATTGACCAATACCTCAACAAAGTCGCGATACGCAAAACCGATGTTAAACAAACGCTCCGTGACCAATACAATAAATCCTTGTAGGACCACGAAATCTGCTACCGTCACCTGTCCCTTCTCCCAGAGCCACAAGAGCAGAAAGAATATGCCACCATGCATGGCAGCTCCCATGAAGTCGGAGATTGTGAGCCCGTGCTCTGAACGAATCCAGGCCAATCCCTCCGTTCGGACACGTTCAAACAGACTTTTCCGAAATGAAGTCGCCTCAGGCATTTCCCGGGCAAACGCTTTCACAACGGATGCATTTGAGATGATATCTGCAAGCACCCCTGTCGCCGCGCTCTGCGCTCTACTTCGCGCTCGATCAATCGGCGTCTTCCAGCGCGCGATGATGACGTTCAAGACAATCAGAATGACGAACCATACGGCCACAATGACGGCTGAAATCGGCTTGGTACGAACCAGTTGGATGAGAATTCCAAATACAAGCACCACGGAACCTAACAAGTTCCAGTAAATCGTGGAGTGTATGCGAGAATAGGCTTGTGACAAACGCGAAACACGTTGCACTAACGTCCCTGTATGGTTATCGGTAAAAAAGGCGTGCGAGTGACTGAGAACACCCTTTAAGGCCTTCTCCTCGAGCTCCGCCATGATACGCGGCACCATCCGAGCGGAGGTGTAACCGGAGATGCGAAAAAACAATCCAAATAATAACTTGTAGAGAACAATGAAGAGAATTGTACGCGAAAGGATCTGCAGCACGTCGCGAGACGGCGTATTATTGGTCAACACGTCCACGAACCGTCCCATCTCAAGCGGCACAAGAATGGAACTGATCGTTGCGAGCACGACCACCGTCAACATCAACGCAAAAAACCAAGTGTGTTGCTTGGTAGCATCCCAGACAAACTTCAACACCTCACTCGGCGTCGCTGAATACACCCGTTCACGTGGAGAAGGCGGCATAAAGGAACATCATTAGAAGGAAGTGTAGCACGTAAAACGTGAAACATCTCGTGGATTGACCACCGCTCGTCCATCAAACCTTCTCCCAGGTTTCCCGATCTCCGGAGATAATAACAAAGCTCGGATGAGGCTCTGGCTCTAACGTAAGATGAACGAGACGCTCCGGATCACGCACCATGAGCTTGTTTCGTAAGTGCTCAAGCTCGTAGTTCATTTGGCCCGATGTCACCCTGATCAGTTCAGCATGCGCTGCATGATCAATTTTTGAATCAGAGAAACAGTACCCTCTGGCACATGCCTCATCGTAGACCTTCTTGAGATACAGGTTGATGGCGGCTAACGGCTCTGGAGATGTCTGAAATCGAATCAACTGCGGATGATGCTTATACCCTTTGGTCTTTCCCTCAAGGACATGTTTTGCAAGTAGTCCTTCGCGCCACAGAGCGACCAGACCTTTGGCATCAAGATATTTTGGATGCAAACTCCAGAGGCGCATAGACGTTATACGATTGATCTATCGATTTAATAACCAAATAGATCCATTCAAATAGGTCGCAAAGCTGACCCAAACAATATAAGGAATCATTAACCAACCGGCTACTCGTGAACATCGAAAAAAGAGCATGATTGTCACTAAAATCATCGACCACAGGATGAGTATCTCCAGAAACGCTATCCCTGGACTCTGGAAACCGAAGAACAACATGGACCATAGGCTATTCAGACACAGCTGCAGCACAAAAAATCTTAGTGCTTGCTTCACTCTCGCGAGCTGAAGTCCTTGCCTCCACACAAGAAACGCCGCCACCCCCATAAGGGTATACAAGATCGTCCAGACAGGCCCAAACACCCAATTCGGAGGACTCAGGAACGGTCGATTGAGTGCGGCGTACCAAGTGGCAATGGCGGGCATGGTAAAAACCGCCCCTATGAACCCAGCGAGCTGTGATCCTGCAATCGCAATGACACACTTGAGCCAGTTTGCTGGCCGTCCGGCTTGTATCTTCATACAAAGCACAATACCACTTGTTACGATCGCCCACTATGCTGGATGGGATGTGAACACGCTCAGCATCTAACGCTCTGTACTCCTCAAAAATATGACCTACACAACCAACGCTCTTGTGAACAAGTCATCTACGTGAAGTTCCATAACTTGGGCAACAAAAAAACTGCTATACTCCTCTCATGCGCATCTTAAAATCTGTCTCCCTCTTGTTAGGGATGATCTTTGCGTGTGGAAGCGTTCTACTCGCCCGCACTCCATCTGCGCAGGCATCCACCGTATTAAGCAATTTGTATACCACTGGGATAATCGCATCCAGTACCATTAGCTCGACAGCGCGTCAGTTGCGCATCGATCCCGTGTCTGGAAGCGACGCCCTCTATGTCCTAGGACTTTCTGCAACCACGCTCGGCAATCTGTCCGCAGACGGATCGAGTTTTACCGCCATCACATACAGCCCATCACTTCCAACGCATACCTCTGCAGACATGTTTGTGACGAATGGAAAGGTGTACATTTCGGAGACCGGCTCAAGCCCAGCCGTCTATCGATACGACATCGACGGGAGTACTTCCAACCTCTTCGCCAGCGCAACCCTTCCCTCAGGCATAACATCTGTTGGTTACAACAAAGATACGAACATCGTCTATGTCACCAAGGGCGACGTCATCTACTCTTTCGAGCAGGATCTGAGCAGAACAACGCCGACAACGACCCTTGTCTCAACACCAGCGCGTCTATCTTATGGGGGGAACCGGCTCCACTACATGGCATCAAATGGATCCATCAGAAGAGCGACACTGGATGGGTCTAGTACTCTCACGAACGGCGTGAATGATATCTTACTTGCCAGCAGCGGAGTAACATCTTCCAACATAAAGGGCTTCGTGACTTCAGACGATGGTAGTGCGATCTATTACGGAAGTAATACGGGTATCTTTAAACGATCAGCAGACACCGGATCTTTAATTTGGTCGATAGCTCTCCCTGGCATTACTTCCATGGAAGTACATCCTGACAGCGGGAAGATATTCGTAGCGAATTCCGGTGGGACCGCTATGGTCTACAACCCTATCAACCCTGTGACCAGCGCCTCGGCCACGGCAAGTAGCACTAGCGCGATTCTAAACTGGACGACCGGAATATCTGACACAGATTTCAGCGGTACCACCGTAGTGCGCAGCACAGCTGGCTATCCAACAAGCGTTACCGATGGGACGATTGTCACATCGACCAGTGCAGTGACAACCTTCACCGATGCAGGACTCAGCGAAGGCGTCTATTACTACAGCTTCTTTAATGAGACGCTGGATGGCTATTACAGCGTAGGAGTCACTTCAACCGTTACAATTAACCTACCTCCCGAAGCACCTGTCTTGGTTACCAGCGCAACTGGAACAACAGCTTCCCTTACCTGGACGACTCCGGCCGACACGGCGAGCTTTCTTCTTCGTCGCAGTACAGACGATTTTCCCACCGGCATCAGTGATGGCACCACCGTCACGAGCACCGATAGCTCCGTCACGTCCTACACAGACGAAGGCTTGAGTGATAACACCTACTATTATGGCCTGTTCGCTGCAGATGCGGAAGGAAATTATTCCTCTGTTGCAACGTCGAGCATTGTCATCGATACGACGGGACCCGAGGCGCCTATCATCTCGGCAGCTATAGACGGGAACAACATCCATCTCACCTGGGATGTCCCCGCTACAACCGAATCATTCCTCCTTCAAAGAAGCGATGGAGTAAGCACGGTCACCGTCACAACCACGGTGAGCAGCGTCACGGGCTTTACGCAGAACGATCTGACCGATGGCACGTATCAATACAGCCTCTACGCTATCGATGCACACGCAAATACTTCCGCTGCAGGACTCACGACAAGCCTTACGGTCGATACAATCGCTCCGAGCGCACCAACGGGCTTTTCCGCCACTGCCTCAGGGAGCAACGCTGCATTGAGCTGGAGCAACCCCATTCTTGACTTTAGCTCGGTGACACTTCGGAGAAGCAACCTTACCTACCCTCTTACCCTTTTGGCTGGTACTGCAGTCACTAGCAGCTTCACGGGAACAACATTCATAGACTCTGGCTTGGTAGATGGATCCTATTTTTACGGTATATTTGCCTTGGATGCGTTCGGAAATATCTCCGTCGCAGCAACGGCTAGTACCACGATCGACGCAGTGTCTCCCGCTTTGTCGGTAGTCACCTCAACGGTCTCTTCTGACGACGTCACCGTGACTTGGGAAACAGATGAAGCCGCTTCCTCGCAAGTCGTCTACGGAATAAATGGCACCAGTTCCTCGACCGCTCGTTTTGACGAAGAAACAGGGGTCACCTCTCACGAGGTCACCCTCTCTTCGTTACGCGTTTGTACAACCTACCAATACCGAGTTGTTTCCACAGATCAGGCAGGCAACACAAGTACATCAACCGCTCAAACATTCACCACCGAGGGTTGCCCTGGTGGAGCCACTGTAGTTGACGCAACGAGCACCACGATCGTGGTCGGGGAAGCTGGACACGGTGAGATTACAACGGATCGAGGTACGCTGTCCGTAGATACAGGCATCGGCTTCACTTCCGCTCCTTCAAACACGGTCTTGCAGATGCAGTCTCTCGACGCCACTACTGTTCTCGCAGGAATCGGCCGACCAGGTAGCGCCATTCTGTCGGCGGGTAGTTTTGCCTTCGAGGTAAGCCTCTTCGATGAGGTGGGTGGAGGAGCGATCGAGAGCGACTTTGAAACTCCTGTACGCATTACCTACGTGTATGACCCGGAGGATGTTGCCGGCTTAGATCTCAGCACACTCCGACTCTATCACTATCATGATGAAAGCTGGTATGAATTGGATGATTGCGAGATCGACACAACCGAACATACGGTCAGCTGTACGACGCCGAGCTTTTCGATTTTTGCCCTATTTGGTCGAGCACCAACGCCCACTACACGATCAAGCAGTGGAGGTGGAGGTGTGGGCGGAGGTGGTGGAGGCGGTATTGTGTCATACATTCTCCCCTCGCCTTCCCAGAGAACTACGCCAATCTCAGCTACTCCAACGGCCGTTACTATCACACCAACCACTTCCGCCCCATCACCCGTCGCGAAACCGCAACTCGTAAAAACTCCCTCAACGCAACCTGCGTTCGCCCGCACATTGAAAGTCGGAGTGAAGGGTGCGGATGTGAAGGCACTCCAGATCTTCTTGAATACTCGAGGCTTCACGGTCGCTGCCAAAGGCCTGGGCTCTAAAGGAAAAGAGAGTGACACCTTCGGCCCAGCCACCGCCGCCGCCCTAAAACGCTTTCAAGAGAGGTATGCCGATCAAGTACTCAAGCCATATGGCCTAAAGAAGGGAACCGGGGTTTTTGGAGCGAGTACGATGAAGTTGGTGAATGAGATGAAATGAGATGAGAAGGACGGTCACTATATAAAAACATCACGAACGTGGTGTTTTTATATTGACCGCAGCTGAATCGCCATACACAGTCATCCATATAGTCAAACCTCGTACCATATCGTCATCACCCCCCCCATAGAACCAAACATCGCAATGGCGGATATACACGTTAATAAAAAGCTATTATAGACTAGCTGAGTGATTTATGAGAAAGAATGAACCCTTGAGCTCAATTACTCATTTGGTTGGTGCGGCTTCTTCACTCGCCATCCTGGTATGTATGATTGTTTTTTCTGCACTCCGCCAATCCCCCTCGATCGTTGTCGGATCTGCCATTTTTGGGAGCAGCTTATTTCTCCTATATCTCGCGAGTACGCTGTATCATTTCTTTTCAGAAAACACCAAACCAAAGCGCGTCTTTCAACGCATAGATCATGCCATGATCTATGTCTTAATCGCTGGAACCTACACCCCCATCGCGCTTGGTCTGCCAGAGCGCGCCTGGGGATGGACGCTGTTTGGACTGGTGTGGGGATTTGCAGCAGTTGGAATTACCTTCAAAGCCATAGGGAAAGGTGTTGGTGGTTGGCTTTCCCCGCTCTCCTATCTTCTTCTTGGGTGGATGGTAGCGATCGCCTGGAGACCGCTTGCTTCATGGCTCCCTGTAGAAGCGCTTCGCCTACTGTTTATTGGAGGAATCCTGTATACAGCTGGAAGTCTCTTTTATGCACTCGACTACCGCGTGCCGCGAAGTCGTTGGTTTGGTATGCATGAGATATTTCATGTCTTCGTTCTCGCAGGAAGCGCATTTCATATTTGGCTAGTCATTGAATATATTGTTCTAGCTCAAAAGTAAGTCCATTCGACCATCTGAAACACAAAAAAAGCACCACATACATGGTGCTTTTTTGGTCGACGTGAGAGTGCGACTCTTAACCCGCTCCCTTACACCTTCTGCTCAAGGTTCAGTAGCGCCTGAAAGAACGTCTTATGCGTTGGCGCGGGTCCAAATTCATTCGCTTCTTTATCACCCGAGCTAAAGAGAATCCAGAAGCCGAAAAGGATGTTCATGAGCGGTACGAGGGACAGGAGTATGTACCAACCGCTTTTATTCATGTCATGGAGCCGACGAACCATAAGTCCGATCATGATTGGCAGGTAAACAATGATTCCAACGAGCGCAATCAGGGTTCCAAACATACCTTCACCCGAAGCATTCATGATGAGCGAAAGCACCCAAACAACGACGTGCATGAACACAAACCCACCAAAATAATATCCAGGACGGATTCTCCCTTTGAACAATGAGCTTATAGACATATCTATTACGAAAGTAAATGACAGTTATCTATTAAGATTACCGAGCTGAGCCATTATTCAGTAAACGGCTATTGCATGATTGATAACATGTTGAGTAGTTCTGCTCACAATCTTGGCCAGCGGGTGGAGCGGCGATACAGCTGGTACGCTCATCACCACAGCGATAGACACACTGGGAGTACGTTTCACGCGCAGGTGCTGGTGCTTGTATATTCGTAGATGGAGCAACAGACGGGACGGTAGCGCGAGATGCAGCGATCGAATCAAGAACCGTGTCATTCACCGTGTTCATTGCGAGACTTCCGTCTTCCTCGATAAATCCACTCGCTTGAAGCTGCTCATAGGTTGCCGCTGCACGGGTTCGATTCTCGCACCGCAAAAGACAGAGCATCGCACCAGCATCATTTCGGTAATTTCGCGTACAGTCTGATTGACACGTGTATGCAGTTTGATCAAATAAACAGGCCTTAAGACGATTCACGTACAAATCAGCCACAACACGACACAAAGCGGCGCGGGAAGCACCCGTGATCTCTGTACAGCTTCGTGTATATCCATCCGCTGTCAGGATGCCGTTTACCCATTCTCCACTCACTTCTGCGACGCCGTTATTGTGTTCGTTGTAGGTCTGGACACACTCAATGTTGCGCAAAGTATTCGACGGACAACGCGACACGCAGGAAGTGAAGCGATAACGATCGAGCACTCCTTCTGCGACCGTTCCCATACGAGAGCTATTAAAACAGGCATCGACACACGTATTCACTTGAGCCGACGTTACACGACGTGCCGCCGTCGCCGTACGCCCACAGGATTCATAAATCCGATCCAACTTTGAATCGATGGAGTCAAAACGACCCATATTCGCCGTCACACCTTCTCCTTGGTACCGCTGTATCATATCAATCTGAGTTCCAATCCCTCGCAAAAAGCGCATAATGTCATCTTCAATCGAAGCAGATACAGGCTTCACCACCATCCCCACCCCTACAGCTAACATCGCCATGAATACAATAAGGTATTTCTTCATAGTGTGCTAAGTATAACATTTCCCATCCTTTCGTATGTTTACAACTATCACATCAACTAATCTGAGATTCTTTTCCACTTGCTTACGCTCGATACTTCTCTATCAATTTTTGGATGACTCCATCTTTTAGAATCACGTAAAAAAGATTCGCAGAAACTCCCTCCAGAGGATTATCTCGTAAAACAGCATCGTAGTATCCATTCTTCCCATAAAATCCCTGAAGATCGGAACGAGAAATACGTCCATCAAGCAAACCTTGCAGCGTCTTCAGCTCCATCGATCTCCATCGCTTCGCCTCTGGCGAACCATATGATCCATTCAAAAAAAATGGGCCCGAAGAAGATGCCATCACATACATAACAGTTTTTGTATCTGTATTTTCGATAAAAAATCCCGTCTCCGGATGGCTGCTACATCCTTTTGGACGTTTCTGGTGAAGGCTTTCTAACTTGTTGCAGTCGAAATAGTGAACTGGGTCAATTGTGGCATACATTTTTCCGTCTTTCACTTCTATTCGCTTTAAGTAGGCCAACGATTCTAATCGCTCTTCACTATCTAAAGAAATCTCCGCCTCTTGGTAGGTGTATTCATTGCCATACATCTGTGAGTGTATTGAAATCTTTGCCGAAGACTCCATACCAGGGGGCTGAATAACCGGTTGAGTCACAACTTTATTGCAACCAGACCCAACAATAACAAGCCCACATAAGACAGTGGCACACTCAGCGAGAATAAAGGAACGAGGATGGAAAGGCATAATCAGTGAATACTCGTGACCACCTTCATACTACCGCCTATTCTGTCGTTTCACCATCGAATTCATCTGTTACATCGGCTTCCGCTTCTGCTTTCGTTGCATGAATTACACCATCTCGATGATGGGGAGGCATATAAAGGGTATATAGCTTCAACGGCATGTTACGCGTATTGATAATGTTATGTTTCGTGCCAGCAGGGACAATCACAACGCTTCCATCATGCAGATCATGGGATTGGCCATTCAATACAGCAGTTCCTTCACCCACCTCAACTCGAATAAACTGATCGACATCATGTATTTCTTCACCAATTTCTTCTTTACCCCGTAAAGACATGAGCACCAACTGACATCTCTTGTCAGTGTATAGAACTTCTCGAAAGTTCTCATTTTTTAATGAGAGATCTTCAATATTTGCAATGTATCCATTCATATCTATGGTAGCAAGATGGTTAAATTCTCTTTCGAAAAAACTCATGCGTTCAGGAGCACTACTTCTCTCATTTGAACAAAATAACCGATGCTAACTTTCTGCCGGGTGTATAAATCGTTTTGCCACCGTACGCAAACCCATTCGATCCACCTGCGTCCAATGCAAAGCCATTTACACTCCCCGCCTTTAACAAAGCTTTTCCTAAATCTTCCACCGTACCAATTGTGCTCACGTATATTACTTTGGCTCCATCCGCAGAAAGACCAAGACCACCACGTCGTGCTTTCAACCAGAATTTATAGTCATTCGGATCGGACACGGGCATCTGTTCTTTCGTACGCGGCACTCCGTTCAACAACACCAACGGATAATTCGAGACCGCTGTTTGAATTTGATCAGCATCTGGCAGCCAATTGCGGATCGGATAATAAAATGTAAACGTTCCGTCTTTTTTCTGAGCGATCATCCCTCCGTCACCCCAGGCCTTGTCCCAGCCATACATCGATTTCATCTCCCCATTAATGACGAGGTCACTTGAGACTGTATGAAAGTTCTGTTCGTTAAGCGGTTGCGAATACGCATCGAAATATCCGCCATTGATGACAAGAGGCGCTTGATCAGAGCGTTTGAGATAACTCGAAAATGGCTCTGCCTGTGCTTCGGCTTTGCAATATTTCGGATAGCGACATTCCTCCGTTGGACGGATGGAATCATGACCCGTCAGCACATCCATCTTTACTCCTTTAGCAACATCCATAACGACAACTTGATCATCACCCTGCTTCTGATAGGTGAACGCTGGATAGGTCGGAGAAGGGGCTGTAACCGATACCTGCTCAGAAAGATGCTGGCGTAAAAGCGCAAATGAAGCGGGCGTTCCATCAAAGTAATAGAGTGGAGATCCTGGTTCAGCGAAATACCACACTTTTTTTGTATCTCCGGTAATCATAAAAACTGCCGCACGATTTCTGTTCGTCGTCTTCGTTTTCTTCATAGCGTCCCCTTCCTGCTTATTCACGACAATCGCCAAAGAACGCAACGTTTTCAGCGCAGAAGCAGGTTGTGTAAGCGTGTACGAACGAGCCGTTTTTGGCGAAGTGTAACGCACGGCACCGCTCGAGATCTGTGAAAATCCAGCCGTGGCATCGGCTATTTGTTCCGCCCGAACAGAGGGAATGTTCACTACACTAATGCCGAGTAACAGTCCCAAGAAAAGAACGAGGAAAGGCCTCATAAGTAGACAAGATATCACCTGAGACCTAATGCTACAATCATATCAATTGAATCGTTTCGGTGAATGATCTCATCATTACGAATCGATACAAAGAAGTCGTACTGATTATTTGGATGACGGCCGTACCATGAAAGATAGTCGCTCTGTACTCGCTTTTGTAACAATTGTACTTTTTGTTGTTTCAAAAATAATTCGTACTGGTCAAAGGCGTGCTGCTCAAACAGATAGTTCAACTCAAATGACCATCGTCTTTTTATGAGGTACATCAACCACGACATCATGAAATAGAAGAAGGCGAAACAAAGCGGAGCTACCGTATCCCGCAAGAACCAGCTCCGCTCTTCTTGCTCCGCTAAGGCAGAGATCACTACAACATGCATCGTCTCATTATCCTGAGCAATCCTGGCAAATTCAGCAGTCTGTGCAAGCTGAAGAGCACGTTTTTCGTCCGTATAAAAAAGAGTTAGCAACAAGAACCCTACCCCTTGCCAAGAATGGTATGGGACACGCGCAATAACTTCGACGGCACGGAATTTGAGATAGCTCGGATTCTGCCCGTAGAGCAATGTCCCGCCCATTACCAGAATTGAAGCAAGTAAACGGGGAAGCCAGTGACAACGATACCCGTCATGTTGTGCTTTGTATTTTTTCAACCCGGATGGACTCACAAGCACTCGCACTCGTTGTTCAAATACCTGGTCTGAGCGAAGGTGTTTCTTTTCAGAAGATTGACTTGATGACTTCATATTAAATATGGAATTTTGTATAAGCCGTAGATGCTCCGTAGGTCAAAAATTTTTTATTTAAGAAAAATCGATACCATAACACCAGCCGTAACCAATACTCCTCCTGTCACAGTTCCGATCGTAGGCTTTTCTCCCAAAAAAACAAAGGCAAAGATAATCGTTAGGAGAATACTGAGCTTATCGACCGGCGCGACCCGTGCCACCTCTCCAAGCTGCAACGCTTTGTAGTAAAATAACCATGATAATCCCGTCGCAAGCGCTGATAGAACAATGAAGAGATATGAATACTTAGAGATTTTCCAGAGATCCCCTACATTCCCTTGCAACGCAACAATCCCCCAAGCAAAAAGAACGATAATAGCCGTTCGTAGCGCGACCGCAAGATTGCTATCCACATTCTTCACTCCCATCTTCCCAAAAATAGCCACGAGGGACGCAAAAAATGCGGAAAGACCAGCCGCAACGATCCAAGACATAGTCATATCATAACACACCGTGCCCTTCTCATGAGAGGTTTCACAAGGATTGAAATGAAACACTCGACCCTGCCCATCTACATCACGCCGGTGATTTTTCAATATAAGAACATCTTTCAGCGTCTTGATCGAGATTATACATACCGGCGCAAAGGCAGGTACACCGGAAATATGTGCGATGCGTACGCCAAACTCGTTGTTCGGAGATAGGTAACCGCGTTTTTACTCGGTTTTGTTCGCGTCTCTCGAATTATCTCATCCAAAGAGCTGTACCGCCTATTCCTGCACACACCAGTATCAGTCCAAGAAGTTCAAACTCAAGCCACACGGTCTTTATCGTGAGCTTGTGTTGCTCGCATACGGATATGATCCGCCGTTGAAGATCCTGATCCGATGCAACTTCACCTGATGGAAGTTTCCATGTCCCAAAAAACAGTACTTGTTTTTTTTCTGAACTTTGTGGAAACAGACGATCAAATAACGACATGCCTGGGATATAGCGACGACTATTTCTAAACACGAGCATCCCAGTATCCGACCGCCATTCACGAGAGAACCATCCCAATCCAGAAAAGACGAGGTAGGTTGATCGATAGACAAGCGTGTAGCCGTCTTCCATCTGGCGCGGCTCACGACCTCCCATTACCAGATGACCCTGCTCGAAGGAGATGCTCTGCGTACAACGATGATGTCGATACAAAAGATACCCACACAGAAAAATATCCCCCAACGTTAGCCGTAACGCCATCGCCTTATCGACCGAGGGGTCAATCCCAAGCCATAACGCCCCCAACCCACACAGCAAGATAAGCACGACCGTATAAACAACCACCTTAGAATAACGAAACATACGTTACTTTTGCGTCAACTATAGCACATCACTTCGCATTGCCGCCCAATAATTACCAATATCCACTATGTGCAGACCTCTTGTTCGTGCATAGAACGCTTTCCCAGTATCTTTATTTGAAGAGACGGAACGTTCAAAAAACTCTTTCATACGCAACATCATACCCATAATGCACACATAAATATTTTTGCCCGTGGGTAATCTTATAGAGATTTTCTCATCTCGCTAAAAAAGCACCACATTTATGGCGCTTTTTTTGACCGAATCTGTCTCGCCTCCCTAGATTATCTGTTTTATTTCCCCAGCTAACACCTCCCTCGGACGGAATCCAACCAATTCTTTTACAACCTGACCACCTTTAAAAATCTGCATATTTGGAATCCCTTGCACTCGAAAACGCATCGCCAGCTCTTGATGCCCCGGCTCGTCAACATTTAACTTTGCTATTTTCAATACACCGGCATACGCGTCCGCAATTTCTTCTAAGATTGGTGCCATCATACGACACGGACCACACCAGGGTGCCCAAAAATCGACAAGTACAGGGATGGCAGACTGGAGTACTTCTTGTGAAAAATTCAGATCGGTTAATTCGATGACGTGAGACATATAATAAAAGTGAGAACAAATTATTTTGCGAACGCACCGTTCAGGGGAACCTTCAAATAGCTCACACCATTCTCATCCGGCTCCGGTACATTCCCCGCTCGTATATTGATCTGGATAGAGGGAATAATCAGACGCGGCATCCCCATTTTCTTATCCCGCGACCGGCGTATTTCAACAAAGGTATCTTTATCAACGCTCGCCGAAACATGAACGTTACTCTTTTTTTGTTCCATAAGCGTTGTCTCCCAGTAGTACTCCGCTCTCCCCTCCGGAAGATAATCATGGCACATAAACAGGCGAGTCTCCTCTGGAAGTTCGTAGACTCGACGAATTGAATCAAACAATGTTTCGGCATTTCCTCCAGGAAAATCACATCGAGCCGTTCCGTAGTCGGGCATAAAGATCGTGTCGCCGACAAAAGAAGCGTCACCAATCACATACGTCACATCTGCTGGGGTGTGGCCTGGCGTTGCAATAACGGACGCATTCATAGAACCGACATGGAATGTCTCCCCATCTTTCCAGAGATGATCAAATTGTCGTCCATCGGTAGAGAACGTTGCTCCAAGATGAAAAACGTCTGCAAACACCTTTTGGACATCCGTAATACGCTCCCCAATTGCAACTGTGCCTCCAAGCTTTTGTTTTAGATATTGTGCAGCCGTGACGTGGTCAGCATGCGCATGCGTCTCGAGAATCCATTGAACGCGATACCCCTCCACACGAACGAGATCGATAACCTTCGTCGCGCACTCGTAAGAAGTCTTTCCTGTCACCAAGTCGTAATCTAGAACGCTATCAATAATAGCCGCCTCTTTCGTCGTTGGATCAGCTACAACGTGCGTGATCGTAAACGTTTGCGGATCAAAGAACGAATGAACAACTGGTTTTATGCTCATAGAATGCTCGTTATTTCTTATTCCACGGCATCTTCGAAAGAACCACCGCCATTCCACACCATCCCGTCACTCCCGCAAAAAGAAGTCCGCCGCCGATCAGACCGGGTATGAGAAGGAACTTCATCCCTTGCCATATCGTAAGCCCAACTCCGATCAGAATGAGTGATCCCGCGGTGATAAACACCTGCTGTGTGAGAGGTAGCACGCTAGAAGTGGATGCCGTTTTCAATCCCGCCGCTTCCCACGCCATGATTCCCCCTTCAACATTCACTAGCTCTGCCTGGATCCCCATACGCTCGAGCGTCTCGATTGCTCGCTTGCTGCGGTTTCCCGAACGGCAATGAACGTAGATCGTGCGTTTTCCTCTAAGTTCGGCAGCCCTGGTCTCAAGCTCATCAAGTGGGAGACTCTTCACCCCCTCGATATGCTTCGCTGCGTACTCATCCGGCGTACAGACATTGATAAAGGCGACTGTTGGATTCGTTTTTTCTGCTTCAAGCGTTTGGCGAAATGCAGAGATTGAAATGTGCTTCATACAGTAAAATGAACTTAAGAACGAATAAGATCAAGCAACGCCTTGTATTCAGTAGAATCCTTTAGGGACGCTGTCTGCTGTTTGGTAAAGAATTTCTTTGGTAAAAAACAAGAAACGAATGCGTACTTCAGCGAAGCGAGTGAACGAGAAGCTGCTCGAAGCGTTGTTCCAGCCTTTAGACAATCAGGCGACTCTTGTTGCAGCTCTTTTTTAATCGAAGCGAGCTGACCTTCGAGGCGACTGATGTGGTCTATGAGCAGTTTGTAGGCATGGTTCGTCATATGGTCAGACAAGTTAAACATACCCATGGGGGTATGTAAAGCATCTAACGAAAGAACCGGGAGATTGGTTTTCAGTTATTGAATCTACTCTTCTCGAAACTTTCTCAAGGGTCACCAAACAACAAATACCACTGCATCTGTGATCAAACTCATGAATTTGCATTAGGCTTCTGTGGCGACCGGCGCACGTACCTGCTACAGTTTGTCTGATAAAAAATCGACTATATGAGTTTCGAGAATGAGTTCATGCAACGAAGAGCGAAACAGATAAAACAAGAACGCGTCACCAACCAACTAAAGGAATTCCCACCTCGCACATTCCCAAACATAGACCACCCTGGGGAATTCATTGAAGACCTGTCTGAGGTCACAACGCAAAGATTACAAAAAGCTATTGGATTGGTTAAAGACGAATGCTTCGAATTTAGAAGGGTCGGAGATCAGATACCAGGCGCGACCCTTGTACGTTTTGTTGATTTTTATAGAGAGTGTTCAGTTATCACTGGACTAGGGTTAACCGCTCCCGTGCAATTCTCCAGCGACAAGCGAGATTGTAAAGCGGGATACATATCTCTCATCTCAACCTTCGTTCTTCCACCAGTTACAGAACTCTATGGATTTGAGCCATCTGAGCTTAAGAAGATTGGCTTTGTTCCTCAGTTAGAAACTGTAAACGGACGACTTCTTGTTGCAAATCCAATACCAAATATTCTCATTCAAGCAGACACTCCTCCCAGCTCTAAACCAAGTTCTGAAGCTCTGATAAGAGAAGAGACCGCGCTCAGAGGAGTTGCAAACGAACTACTGCGTGCAGTAAATTCACAAGAAC
>CAZENZ010000023.1:0-17145 GCA_964513705.1 uncultured Gammaproteobacteria bacterium | reverse complement strand
ATGGGTTTTATCGGATCTCACCGAGGATGGTGAGCGATGGCCCCGGTTGGGGCTGGGTGGTGGGTCAGCGGCCCCGGATGACGCGTTCGACGGCCGTCGAACGTGCGGCGAGGTCGATCTTGGAATTCCCTTCGCAGTAGCGCACCACTTCGCCTGCCCGAATGGCCAGAGCGGTCTGGGGGCCCGAGACTATGCTGCTTGGGATCGAGAGGTTGAACAGGAGGGTCTCGAACTGCGGCAGCAGCAGCTTGCACATCCGGTCGTCGACCGCGTTGGGGTCGAGTCCCGCGACGATCTCGTCGGTCGTCGGCTTGCCGCTGAGCGGTACGTCACCGCCCTGCTGTAAAGGGCGCGGCGTGCGCCCTCCCGCACCCTGGCTGCTCGCCGTGCGATAGAGCCAAAAATGTCGTTTCAGAAAAACTGCTTTCTCGCTACCATAGCTCTATATGGACGACATTCTCATCCCTATTCTGCTCGTCGCGTTTTTTGGTTCGTTTCTCTATAAAACGGGCAAACTACTTGTTTCCATGGTTCGTCCTGATTTGATTACGCATTGGATTCCGGTGCAGGGGATTGTGACGCGGTCAGAAGCTGTTCCAGATGGTTGGCATCTCTTTATGACCTACACGGTTGCAGATCAGACGTATACCGTTGATGGGGTGGTGAGTCGTGAGAGTTCGCAGCCGCCAACCATCACAGACCTGGTTTATAAGGACAAGGATCCAAGCAAGTGGGATTGGGCGGAGGATCGTATACAAGAACAAAACGAACTCAAAGAGACTAAGTTCATTTGGTTCTGGATTTTACTGGTGGGTGGTTTGATTGGAGTGCTTGTGCTAGTAGCCGTTTACAAACCCGACATTCTTTACAAGCTGTTTGGGTAATTGGGAAAGTTTTTATTTTCTAAGCGCTTTTACGCGATACAGAAGAGCGTCCCAACGCTGTTGTAGGGCCATGGCTTCTTCGGTGGTGATTCCTGTTGGGCGATTTTTCATGGCTGATTCAATCGCGGTTTGAACGTCGGTAAACTGTTTTTCAGCTTGAGCTTTCTCACCGCGTTTCATGAGATCGAGTGCGGCATCGATCTGCTGATTCCATTTGAGAGTATCGTACGTCGGCAACGTGGCTCGATCGGTACTCGTGTCGAGCAAGAATTTGAGCACTGCCTGTTTTACCTCTCCACCCGCATCAGAATCCGGGACATCTTCAAACAGGCGCTGTGCATCAGGCAGGACCTTCTTCAGAATCGCCTGAACTTCCACCGATTGAAGATCAACATTCGCAAGACGAGCTTTCGCCGCTTCTAATTCTTTGAGCGCCTGCTCTTTTTCACCAGCAAGAGCTAGACCATGAAGTGAGCTAAGAGCTTCACGTACTGCCCGCTCACCGGTTTGGGTGAAATCCTGACGTTCAATGGCGCCACGCAAGCCTGTAGAAAGAATCGCGAGTTTGCTGACCCAAATATTGCGCACGGGGGGAAAATCTTTTTTGTCAGCGCTGGACCAGAGCTTGAGGCTTCCAGCATCAATGCCTTCGTTTTCCTTCATCCAGGTTGGATCGAGGTCTTTGTCTGTGGAAATGACAGGCGCTGATATTCGGCGCTTCGATCGGTTAAAGATCTGTGTTTGACCGTCTGCAATAAAACCATCATTGCCCGACACGACCGAATGCAGCACAACGAGCGATGATGTGTTGTCGAGGTTCTTTTCGAGATGGAAGACCGTGCCACGCACAACCGCCACCACCTGGTCGGTTGTGACGCTATATTCATCTTGAAGCTGGAGAAGTTGTCGTACACGTGACCAAGCGCGGCCTTGATTGAGTTGTAAGCGTGTAATCGAGGTCTTTGAATGCTCATCGAGTTTCGTATCTGGCTTGATGAGGAGTGAGCTGTTTTCGGCGAGACGCGTCACGCCTTGGTTGTAGACATCGACGCTGACGCGGCTCCCCGCACCGGTTCGAATGGTTGTGCCAGGCGTGACGGCTTCCCCTTCGCTCACGCGATGCCAAACTTGGTCGGGTCCACTTTGTTCAACCTCGCCTTGCATGTCTCGTAGGGTGATGGTGCGAGGATGTGCGGCCAGTGGTTGACTGAGATTCCAAAACCAATAACCAAACGCGCTGATCGCTACGAGAAAAAGAAGCGTTAGGAAAGAGCGTTTCATAGGGTGGAAATAATAGGGCTATCCTACCACTCTTTATTGATCTTTTCGATTTTTGAGGGCGTCGGCCACGGTAGTCGCGTCGGCGTATTCGAGAGATGCGCCGGTCGGAAGGCCGCGCGCGAGTCGTGTCAGGCGTACGCCTGCGCCTTCCAAGCGTTTGCGAATGTAGAGTGAGGTCGTGTCACCCGGAATGTCTGTATCGAGCGCGAGAATAATTTCTTTGATGGGAGGTTCGCCGTTTCTGATGCGCTCGAGCAGGTATTCGATCGTGAGCGTTTCTGGTGTGCGCCCTTCGATTGGATCGATGGTGCCACCTAACACGTGATAGCGACCTTGAAAAACGCCCGTGTCTTCGATGACGCGGACATCAGGGCTGAGCGCAACCACGCAAATTGAAGAAGGATCGCGTTTGGGATCGCGACAGATGCGACAAATCGCTTGATCGGTCCACTGATGACACACGGAGCAGGAAGAGACATCTTTGCTTAGGCCTTCAATGGAACGAGCAAATTGTTCAATCACTTCACGTGGTTGTGTGACGAGCCAATAGGCGTAGCGAAGCGCTGCGCGTGGTCCAACTCCAGGCAAGCGGTCAAACGCGGCCGCCGCTTGTTGAATTGGAAGAGGGAGAAGACTCATATGTAGGGCGTCGCTACGAATGTATATTCCAGGACGCGCTCATCTGCGTGCTCGCGCTTCGCTGAGCACTCTCGCCGTCGCTCGAGTGATCATCCTGTACTATACATTCCTACGCTCCGCCCTTCATCATGTCGCCGAACTCGTTCATGATGTCCATACCACCGCCTTCACGCATCTTTGCAGCGAGGATTTGCTGGAGTTTTTGCGCAGCATCGTTGAAGGCTTCTTTGAGGAGTTGTTCGAGTTTGGATTTGTCGTTCATCAATTCTGGATCGATGGAAACATTGGTGACCTGCTGAGTTCCGTTGATGGTGACTTTGACTTTGCCCCAACCAGCCGAACCTTCAGCGGTGATTACGGATAGTTGGTCTTGGAGCGCTTTGGCTTTATCTTTGAGATCTTTGAATTGCTTGAGTTTGCCAAGAAAAGACATAAGAAGGAGTGGAAAATTAACGTACGCGTATCATGCCAGACAGGCCTAAAAGTCGCCAGCAAGTGACCAGCGTGGGTGCGAAAAGCTCTCTAAAATGCAAGGCGCCCCCACGACGCAGTCGTCGTGGGGGCGTTGCCTTCAGCGGGAAAGAGGCTCCCGCCGGTCTAGCGCTCAAGTAGGGCTGCGCTAGTAGCCGCGGGCCGTGAGGCCCGTGATCACGTCGACGAGCTTCGACGGCCCGGGGACGCTCATCTGGTTCATGAGCTGGATGAGTTCCTTCCAGGCGTGCTCGCGTCCGCCCGCCGGGAGCTCCATGATCTTCTCGATCGCGGGCCAGAGGCCGCCGACCGTGAAGATCTCGTCGCCGCCGATCTCGCGAGCGTCGGCGATCCAGGGCTTGAGCATCCCGCCGATCCGGCAGCGATTGCCTGCCGCGATGGACTCGGACTCGGTCGCGTCCTGCTCGGCCTCGTCCACCAGGGCTTGCGCCATGGCGAGGAAGGCCTTGCGACCCACCCGACGGAAGACCAGGAGCACGTTTGGCAGCTCCTCAGCCGCCGGCACCGTGAACGGCGCGGTGGGGTTGCCCGCGCCGAGCATCGTGCCGCCCGACTGTGGGGCCGGCGGGGGCACGAACGGCTCGGGTTCGCGCATGCTGCCGTCGAACGGGTCAGGGCGCACGAACGTGCCGCCGGCGCTCACGGTGGGGGTGGCGGAGACGTCACCACGGCCGTCATTGCGATTCGACATGGTCAAACTCGCGGTCGGGTTGGGTGGAGCATCATCGCTCTCGGCACGTTGGCCGTTCCCGAAACGCGCTCATGTGATCTCCTATGAGATCAGCTAAGCGCGTTTCAGGACTACAACCAAGGCTCTTAAAAGAACCAAGTATTTTAGCAGATTTTTGCGATTTTGTCAACGTTTTTGAGGTTTTTTGTAGCCAAGTTTAGGCCTAATTAGGCCTTAGAACGGTTGTCCGGCGTTCATCATGGGGGGAGGGGTTCCACCAGGTGGGAGTGGGCCGCCAGGTGAAATAGCTTGTCCGCGTAGTGCAGGGGGTGGACCCAAGTCATGACGCTGCAAATTCCGAAAGCTCGCGCGTGCCGCATCAAAAAACAGCTTCACGACACCCGTTGGACCGTTACGATGCTTGGCGATGTGAATCTCTGCAATGTGCTGCTCCTCTGGTGACAGATCTTCTGGACGATAGTTTTTGTCTGCTGCTTTGCGATAAATAAACATCACGATGTCGGCATCTTGCTCGATAGAACCAGATTCGCGGAGGTGTGCGAGGCGGGGGATGGCGGGTTTCTGCAGCTCGACGCTACGTGATAGCTGAGATAAGGCAATCACTGGAATATTTAATTCACGCGCAATCGACTTGAGCCCACGCGTAATCTCCGCAATCTCTTGGGTGCGGTTATCGCCGCTACCACCACCACGGCTTTCCATGAGCTGTAAGTAGTCGATGATCAACATCCCAAGACCGTGTTCCGTTTGGAGACGGCGTGCTTTGGTGCGCACTTCCATGATGTTGGCGTTGGCTGAGTCATCTATGAAGATCGGAGCTTCTGACAAAATACCAAGCGCATGACCGATACGTGGGAATTCATCCTCTTTGCCACCTTCGTTCAATTTTCCTGTACGCATGCGCCACAGGTCCACGTTCGCTTCGGCACAAATCATACGATCGACTAACTGTTCCTTCGACATTTCCAAAGAGAAAATGCCAACAGGAACGCGGTGCTTTGTCGCGGCAATGCGTGCTAAGTCCAATGCAAAAGACGTTTTTCCACACGCTGGACGTGCCGCAAGAACGATCAAGTCACTTTTCTGAAGTCCGCCAAGTAAATTATCGAGATCTGTGTAGTTGGTGGGAATGCCGCGTAACTTGCCCTTCTGACGATGTAGCTCATCGATGCGATCAAAGGCATCGGTGAGCACATCACGGATCGGTGTGAAGGCATGCTTCAAAAACTTTTGTGACACGTTGAAGAGCGAGCGTTCTGCTTTGTCTAAGACTTCTGCAACATCATCGGCTTCCTGATAACCCAGCGCAGTGATTTCGGCGGCGGAGTTGATCAAGCGTCGCAGCGTTGCTTTGCGCTGAACAATATGACCGTAGTGTTCGACGTGGCTCGCCGTTGGAACGGCATTCGACAGACCGATCAACTCTGCACGACCACCGATCATCTCGAGCTCGCTTTTTTCGTTGAGGCGATTTCCGAGAGATAGGAGGTCGATTGGTTCGCTTCGGCGATACAAGTCCAGCATGGCCTCGTAGACGCGACGATGCTTATCGACATAAAAATCTTCTGGAGTGACGCTGTCGGCCACTTTGATCATGGCGTCTTTATCCAAGAGCAGAGAGCCCAAAAACGACTGTTCGGCTTCAATGTTCTGGGGGGTGAGGCGTTCGAGACCGGCCATATGGGGTCATCTTACGGATGAGGGTAGAGCAGGGGAAGAGGGTAAGCTGTGTTCGGCTTGTGTATCAGGTGTGGAGCGGCTGTGGGCGGATTTTCTGCTATACTCTGCTCAGAATGATGCGTGTTCTTTCTTCTCCCCTCATCCGCTCCTTATTCTTTGTGATCGGAGGGAGTATTGGTGCTGGGATGTTTGGATTGCCGGCCTTGTTTTCGCAGACCGGTGCAGCTTGGGGGACACTGCTTTATTGGGTGATTGTGCTGATCGTGATGGGGATTCACGTGGCCTATGCTGAGCTACAGGCAAAAGCAGGGTCTAAGCATGACCTCGCAGGCATTGCGAAGCGTTCGTTAGGGAAACCAGGCTGGGTGGTGGCACTTATTGTCTATCCGATCAGTGTGTATGGAGCGACCTTGGTGTATTTGTTGTTAGGGGCGCAGTTCTTGTCAGCTTTATCGGGTGCCTTGGGTGGTCCTACGGTGCAATCCGGTTGGCAACTTGTTTTGTGGGTGTTCTTTGCTTGGGGAGCGCATAAGGGGGTGAAGGGGGTTGCAAAGTTTGAGCGTCCAATCACCTTGATTTTGGTCGGTGGTCTTCTGCTCGCGTGTGCGATCGCAGCAGTGAGTGGGAGGGCGCCTACCTCGCCACTCCTCAGTCCGAGGACGTTTTCGCTGTCAGCGTTTGTGGGCGTGGTGTTTTTTGCTTCGATTTCTCTGCCTGCTATTGCGGAAGTGATGGCCTTTGATGGGCGAAGTTCAAAAATCGGACGTCGTGCCGTCTTGATGGGTGGGTTGATTGCCGCGAGTTTGAAATGGATTTTTGCGTTGTGTTTTGCAGGTGCGGCAATAGGAGGAGTGATTCAGGTGACGGATCTTATGCGTGCGCTTCCCGTGGCAGTGAGCTGGCTGTTACCATTCATTGGGTTTCTCGCGATCAGTGGTGCGGCTGTATCGGTGCTCGATAGTTTACGTCTGACCTATCGTGATGAATTTTCTTTTCGACCGTTGTTCGCCTGGATTTTGGCGATTCTTCCACCGCTTGTGTTGCTCTATGTGTCTCATCAGGCGCTCTTGCCGCTCATGACATTCTTAGGTTCATTTGTGGCCGCCACCAATGCACTCCTCGTGTGTGTATCGGCCTTGGTTGAGCATGCGCGCTTGATGCGACGTGTTCCACGTATCATGATGTACGCAGCCATCGTTCTTTGTCTTTTTACCATTGCTCATACGTTTATCTTATGACATTGCCCTTTTTGGTGCGTTTGATCTTTGTAGGGTTGATACGGTTTATTGGATTGATCGGGCTTTTGCTCTGGTATCAGAACTTCGAGGTGAGTCCTCTGCCAGCCTGGACGCTGGATGTGTTTATTTTCCTCGTGCAATTTGCCTGGACGTTTTTATGTACGCGCTGGGTGTTACGTCGTGTGTTTCCAACGCCGCGCATGCTCACGTTGCTCGCGGTTTTTTTCATTGTCGGTCAGGTGATTCTTGAACTCGCGTTAACCAGAAAACTGACAGGGCAAACCTGGGGAGAAACCATTCGCGGCGCCGCGCATTGGGGGGCCTTATTTCAGATCGCGTTACATCTTGGAGCGATCTACCTAAGTTATTGGAGATTGAAGCGTGTGAGACTTCAGCAGCACGCGGAAGAGCAAGTCTAGCTAAGTTTGTAGACGTTCCACAGGAGTTGAGCGATCGTCATAGGGCCAACACCTCCTGGAACAGGCGTGATCCAACAGTCGGTGTTTTCAAAGGCGGCGCCATCCACATCGCCTGCCAGTTTTTCGTTTTCAAGTTTGGTGGTTCCTACATCGATCAGTACGGCATCGTCTTTGACGTGTGATGGTTTGATGAGGTGAGGTGAGCCGACCGCGCTGATCACGATGTTCGCTTCTTTTACGCGTTCATCTTCGATGGCGTCAGGACCGAGACGTGTCACGTGAGCTCCGGCGGTTGTGAGAAGTCGCTCGAGCGGCTTGGTGAAGATTTCCGAATTTCCAATAATCACCGTTCGTGCGCCGTTCACGTGCACGGGTGTTTGGCTGATGAGTCGCAAGATTCCTTCGTGTACGGGTGGGATAATTCTCACATCGCCTTGATAGAGTGCAGCGACATTTTCTGGATGAAAGCCGTCCGCATCTTTCTTGGGATCCATCGCATCAATGACTATTTGTTCGTCGTACTGAGCGGGGAGAGGGAGCTGGACTAAAATCCCGTGGACCGCTGGATCGTTGTTCCATGTCTGAATCAGTTGAATCAGCTCTTGTACGGACGTTGTTCCGTCTTTATGGGTGATATCCACGCGAATGCCAACCTCTTCGGCTGCCTTTTTCTTGAGTTTGACGTAGAGGGCAGAGGCTGGATCATCGCCCACCAAAAGCACCGCTAGAAAGGGTTTTTTACCGCTCATTTTGAGCGTTTCTTGAAGCTCGTTCCGTAGCTGTTCGGCCAAGGCCTTTCCATCGATGAGATGCATAGCCCGGATCCTACCGCTTATTTCTTGGTTTGGAAAATCCAGTTTTTCCGAGGTGTCAAAATCCATGTAACAAAACGAGGTCATTTTTGGTGTATCTGCGACTTCTTCGTGACGGGTGTGGGGATGAACGGGAGGAGCAGTTTGATAAATGCACCCCAATGATGACGCGTCATGTGCTGCTCCTTGCAACAAATCTCAAAAACCATACAAGCATGTGTGCACAGAGAGGTTTATTTTAGAGCTTGTGGATGCATGTCGCAGGCGTGAGTGCTACCGTGTGGATCAAGAATCTTCTATGCCTAAGCGTCACTCCTATATCTTCATCGTTGGTGGGGTTATGTCAGGGGTCGGGAAAGGTGTGTCGTCGGCTTCCATCGGAGCGTTGCTCAAAGCCAGAGGGCTCAAAGTGACCGCGGTCAAAATTGACCAATATATCAACGTCGATGCTGGTACCTTGAATCCAGTGGAGCACGGAGAAGTGTTTGTTACAAAAGACGGAGATGAAACAGATCAAGACATCGGGAACTATGAGCGTTTTCTCGATGAAGACATTACTCGTCTGAACTATATGACGACAGGGCGGGTGTATTTATCGGTTATCGAACGTGAACGTGCGCTCGGGTATGCGGGTAAAACAGTCGAGGTTGTGCCACATGTCCCATTCGAAATCATTAGCCGCATCAAAACGGCCGCTAAAGCTGCAAATGCGGACGTCACGATTGTTGAAATCGGCGGAACAGTGGGGGAATATCAAAATATTCTCTATCTTGAGGCAGCGCGTATGATGCGCTATGAGACCCCAAATGATGTGCTGGTCGGTCTGGTAAGTTATCTACCAATTCCTGGTACGTTGGGCGAAATGAAGAGTAAACCGACTCAATACGCCACACGCAGCTTGAATAGCGCGGGGCTTCAGCCGGATTTTATCATCGGTCGTGCTTCTGTTCCGCTCGATGGTCCACGCAAAGAAAAGATCGCGTTGTACTGCAACGTGCAGCCTCAGGACATTATTAGTGCACCAGATATGCCGTCGATTTACTCGGTTCCAGCTGCGTTTCATGAGGAGGGTCTGGATGCGCGTATCGTAAAAAAACTGAAGCTTCGAACCCGGCCTGTACAGCTCAAGCCCTGGAAAGATTTGATGGCGAAGCGTGAGCAGTCCAAGAAAACCGTAAAGATCGGTGTGATTGGCAAGTATATTTCAACGGGCGATTTTACCCTGACAGACGCCTATTTATCTGTATTGGAAGCGTTAAAGCATGCTGCATGGTCGCATGACCATAAAGTAGAAGTTGAGTGGTTGAATGCTGAGGAGTTCGAGCGTCATCCTGAGCTCGTTGCGAAAACGCTAAAACAAGTAGACGGAGTGTTGGTACCGGGTGGGTTCGGAGCGCGTGGGATTGAGGGAAAAATACTGGCGATTCAGTACGCGCGAGAAAAGAAGGTGCCGTATCTTGGGTTGTGCTACGGATTGCAGCTCGCCACGATCGAAACAGCGCGTCATCTCTTAGCATTAACCAAGGCAAATACCACAGAAATTGATCCTAAGACGCCAGATCCGGTGATTCACTTAATGAACGAACAAGGGGAGCGTCTGAAAAATAAATCGTATGGCGGCACGATGCGTCTTGGAGCCTATCCGTGCGTGTTACGTCCCAATTCGTTAGCACGTTCTCTATACGGAACGGCGGTGATTGAAGAGCGACATCGTCATCGCTACGAATGTAATCCTGAATATAGAGATTCGCTTGAAGAGGCTGGTCTTGTGCCGAGTGGTCTGTCGCCCGATGGGACGTTGGTGGAAATCGTTGAGCGTCCCGATCATCCATTTTTTGTTGCCTGTCAGTTCCATCCGGAGTTTTTGTCACGTCCCTTTCGTCCGCATCCGTTATTTGTTGGATTTATTGGTGCTGCAATTAAACACGCACGCTGAACGGTGATAGATAGACAATCGTTGGTGGTACATCTCCGAAAAACAAACACACTCAGCTAATGCCGAGTGTGTTTGTTGCCTGTGTAGGGCGTTATTTCTTGCTGGTTTTTTTGGCGGCAGGCTTCGTGACTGGTTTTGCCGCTGGCTTAGCTTTGGCCTCCGCTGGAAGCACGTGCACAAACTTCGCATCCTTGAATTCGCCCGTGTAGCGACGAATGCGCTTGTTCGTGAATTTTACGATCCCGCTCTCCACTGCGAACAAGGTGTCGTCAGAACCCTTGCGAACATTCAATCCTGGGCGGATTGCTGTTCCACGCTGACGAACCAAGATGTTTCCAGTCTTGGCGTACTCACCTGCGTATTTTTTCACACCAAGACGCTGACCGTGAGAATCACGGCCATATGCGGTAGAACCACCAGCTTTTTTATGAGCCATACAGCGTTAAAGAATGACGGAGAATGCGCAAAATAATAGGTCGATCCTGGAAACTTGTCAAGCTGCGCGAGAAACCCGTAAGATGGCTGCAATATGCCAAAAACCGCCGAGGAAGTGAAAGCCGATGTGGAACGTGTGCTTGAGGTACTCCGAGAGAGCTTGGCGATGCATGGGGGAAACGTAGAGCTCGATCGCGTTGATTTAGAGTCCGGAACGGCCTTTGTGCGCCTTCAGGGGGCCTGTGTGGGGTGTCCTATGTCGGGTCTTACCCTCAAAGCGGGAATCGAAGAAACCGTCTGCCAAATGGTGCCAGAAATCAAGCTGGTTGAGGCGGTTGAATAAGAATCATCCACAATAGACGCAGGGGCTTTCCTCGCATACCATAGAGGCGTGCCATGGAGCGCTTGGCGGCTATCTGCACGGCTCGCTTGGAGCTCGTGGGTTTATCGTGGTTTGACCCTTTGGACGGTAATTTGTTTGATCATTGGTATCGGGTGGTATGCGATTAAGTTGGCTGGCGCAGATCCATCTCAGGGATCCTTTGTATTCCACTACACAGTTTACCTCGGGATCGATGATGTGCGATCGTTTGTCTGGCTGGCGGTCTGGCCGGGTATTTGGTTGTTGAGCAGCGTTGTATTTCTCCTATGTGCCTACGGCACCTATCGTCGTGATCAACATGCGGGAATGGCCTGGTTGGCACTCGTGACCCTGAATACGTTGCCGTGGATGTTAGTGCTTCATTACCTGGCCATTATAAACAGATAATTTGTATGAACGTTTTCTCGATTGCTCGTCCCATGGCATTTGTGGCTATTTCGTTTTTGCTGTCTGCCTTGGCTATGCCGGTATTGATTCGCCGACTGAAGGTGTGGGGGATGGGGAAACAGATCCGCGATTCGGCAACCGCTCCCATCATGGCGGAGATGCATAAGAACAAAGCAGGGACGCCTACTATGGGGGGCATCGTTATTTGGGCTACGACGCTCGTGTTGGTGCTTCTGATCGCTGGTGGTTGTGGATTGACCGATCCGTCGTCACTTTTGTGTCGGGTAAGTTTCTTATCGCGTGGTCAGACCTGGTTGCCGCTCGGTCTTATGTTCGCCGCTGCGTTGTTGGGACTGGTTGATGACTACATGAATGTAAAGAAAATCGGTGCAAAGGGCGGGGGGTTGCGTGTGCGTCATCGATTTATTTCGTACGGAATTATCGCAGCGATCGGTGCCTGGTGGTTTTATAGCAAGCTTGGGTGGACGCATTTGCATATTCCGATGTTTGGATCGCTTGAAATCGGCTGGTTGTCGATTCCATTTTTCTTGCTCGTGATTGCGGCGACTTCGCATTCAGTCAATGTGACCGACGGGCTCGACGGGTTGGCGGGCGGAGCGCTTTTGTCTGCGTTTGGTGCCTACGGTGTCATCGCGTGGTCACAGGGTCGCACGGACTTGGCGACGTTGTGCGCGGTTATCATCGGTGGCTTGATGGGCTTCTTGTGGTTCAATGTGAATCCGGCGCAAGTGTTTATGGGCGATACGGGGGCCATGTCATTAGGCACTGTTTTGGGAGTAATCGCTTTGCTTACAGATCAGCCGCTCTTGCTCTTGCTTATTGGTCTGCCCTTTGTGATTGAAACCTTATCTGTTCTGATTCAAGTCACGAGTAAGAAGTTGTTTAAACGCAAGCTCTTTCAGAGTTCACCGCTCCACCATCATCTTCAGGCGATCGGATGGAGCGAGCCAAAAATCGTGATGCGCTTTTGGATGATTTCACTCGCCGTGTCTGGCGCAGGAATTGCTATCGCGCTCGTTGACCGTCTCTGAATCCCCGTCCCTTCCCATGTCCGTTCTTCAGCGCCTTCGTTCTTTAGACCCCGTCATCGTTGGACTTACGGCGACGCTGCTTGTGATTGGGTTGCTCATGTTGTTTTCGGCGACGGTGGCGGTGGGTGTGCAGCGTGCCGGGGATAGCTTGTATTTCGTAAAGAACCAGTTGTTAAAAGGCGTTGTACCCGGATTATTCGCTTTCTTACTGGGCGCACTCATCGATTATCGGGTCTGGCGTAAGTGGGGGCTGGCTGCGCTGATTGTATCCATTGTCTTGCTATTGCTCGTCTATATTCCGGGGGTTGGTATCGTGCTGAATGGTGCGCGCGGTTGGATTCGTATACTGGGTTTTCAGTTTCAGCCGTCTGAACTCGTGAAGATCTCTTTTATTGTGTACCTCGCGGCGTGGCTGGCGAGTCGTAAGGCGGGGGAAGCACACAATCTTGAAACGGGCTTAGTGCCGTTTCTTGGTGCGCTTGGGAGCGTGATGTTCTTGCTCATTATGCAGCCTGATACTGGTTCGATGATGGTGTTGGTTGGTACTTCTCTCACCATGTATTTCTTATCCGGGGCACCGGTATCGTGGTTTATTTTATTATCTGCCCTTGGCACTGGGTTGTTGGCGCTGTTGATTAAAACGTCGCCCTATCGTGCGGCGCGTTTTATGGTGTTCTTGCGTCCTGAGCTTGATCCGCAAGGGATCGGCTATCACATCAACCAGGCGGTGCTCGCAATTGGCTCTGGTGGATGGTTGGGGTTGGGTTATGGTCAATCGCGTCAAAAGTATTTGTATCTCCCAACGGTTGAATCGGACTCGATTATTGCTGTCATGGCGGAGGAGCTTGGATTTATCGCCATTTGTATCTTTATCGTCTTGTTCGGTGCGTTGATCTGGCGCTGTTTTTCGATAGCGCGTGAATCGAAAGATCCGTTTGCGAGCTATCTCGCCGCTGGTATCGGGATGATGCTCGCTATTCAAGGGGTTATGAACATCGGTTCCATGACAGGACTTCTGCCGATTACGGGTGTTACGCTTCCATTTTTGTCACATGGAGGAACGGCAATGGTCATGCTTTTGGGGGCGATGGGTTTAGTAGCAGGAATCCCGTCTCGTCAGTCGCCTGGGCGGCGTTCATTGAGTTAGAATAGACATATGCGCATTTTGTTTGCAGGAGGAGGTTCTTTGGGTCCCGTGTCGCCCCTCTTGGCGACGGCACGGTCGCTTCTGCGTTTAGAGAAACAAGTGAAGTGTGAGTGGGTCGGTACGCCGGATGGACCAGAGCGGTTATTGATAGAAGCGGCTGGTCTCCCATTTCAGTCGCTGCCCGTCGTAAAATTACAACGCTACCCCTCGCTCAAGTGGTTAACGTTCCCGTTCGACTGGATTCGTGTGCGGCATTTGGCGGGTAAGATTTTGGATGCTCGCAAACCAGACGCGGTGGTGTCAGCTGGAGGATTCACTGCAACACCACTTATGATTGAAGCAGTGCGACGAGGGATTCCGTGTTTGATCCATCAGCTTGATCTGAAGCCTGGATTGTCGAATCGCCGTGTCGCCCGTTTTTGTAAGAGTGTAACGACTTCGTTTGAGTATGAGCGGCCGCCCTTTGGTTCGTGGGTTTGTGATGAGCGGATTGCGACGCCGACGCGCTTTCGGGTGGATGATCTTCCATCGCATGCAGCAGCGGCAAAGCACTTTGGACTTGATCCAAAAAAACCGATTGTCTTGATATTTGGTGGCGGGACGGGAGCGCTTGCCTTAAACGAGCAGGTAAAACGCGCCAAGAAACAATGGCTCGCCCTGACACAGGTGATTCATCTGACGGGGAAGGGAAAGGACGCGGGATTCAGATCAGACAAGGGGTATGTTGTTCGCGATATTCTCGTCGATGATATGGATATGGCCTATGCAGCGGCGGATGTGGTTGTTTCGCGTGCCGGCTTTGCAACGTTGTCTGAGATGACGGCGGCACTGTCTATTCCAACTATTGCGGTACCACTTCCAGGGACCGAGCAAGAAAGCAATGCCAAGGCATTTGAGGAGCGCGGAGGACTTGTGGTCGTTGAACAATCGCATCCGCGGTTTGATGACGAGTTGTTGTCGGCAGTAAAACTGATGTTGAGTGATCAGGATATTCGCCGTGAATTAGGAGAGCAGGCGCATGCTTTCTTGCCGACAGACGACGGAACGGCCCTTGCGAAGCGGATTCTGAAAGCGGTAAAAGCGAAATAGTCTGTCGTTGTTATTATTCCGCTGCTTTCTTGCCACGTCCACGCTTTACGGGCATTTTCTCCTCCTTTTCTGTAATCAGCTGAACGGCTTGTTCGAGGGTGATTTGGTCGGCGATGATATTTTTTGGAATGGTGGCATTGATCGTGCCATGTTTTACGTAGGCCCCGTAGCGACCGTCGTGGACCGTGATGTCGCCTTTTCCATCGGGATGCGCACCAAGAATGCGGCCAGGAGATTTCGCGGCGCGTCCACCGCGACCTTTTTTGGGTTCTGCAAGTAAGGTGAGTGCACGTTCAAGGGTTACGGTCAGAACGTCGTCACCAGCTGTTGGTTGAAGCGAGCGGAAGTCACCATCACACACAACGTAGGGGCCGAAGCGACCAAGTCCAGCACGAACTTCTTTGCCGCTGGTTGGATGTATGCCAAGTAAGCGTGGGAGAGATAGTAGACCGAGTGCTTGATCATGATTGAGTGTTTCGATCGCTACGTTCTTTGGAATCGAAATACGTTTTGGTTTGTCTTTCGACTTTGGATCTTCCGGATCTTCGCCGAGCTGAAGGTATGGGCCGTAGCTGCCTGTACGGAGATAAATCTGTTTCCCGCTCGCTGTATCGACGCCGAGTGTTGTTGGCCCTTGTTGGGCGTGTGAGAGGAGTTCTGCTAAGCGTGCTGGCGTAACATCGCCTGGCAACAGATCTGGTTCGATCGAGGCTTTGATCGGTGTGCCATGCTCTGGGTGCAGACCTTCAAGATAGGGGCCAAAGCGTCCAATGAAGAACTGCATGTTGGGCGCCGTGAAGAGCTCGATCAAGCGCGCGTTTGTGGTGTCATCTTTACGTGTACTTTCTTCTTCGACTTTGTGCGCAAGACCGGTCGGGCCTTGATAAAAATTCTTAAGGTAGGCTAGCCAATCAGCGGTCCCAGCGGCGATATGGTCGAGCTCATCTTCCATCTTGGAGGTGAAGGCGATTTCAACCAGAGCAGGGAATGAGCGCTCGAGATATTGCACCACGGCAAAACCAGTGAAGGTTGGAGCCAGTGATCCACTGACTTTTTTCACATACGCCCGCTCCATGAGGGTGGCGATGGTGGCAGCATAGGTACTCGGGCGACCGATCCCTTCTTTTTCCATGAACTGTACGAGACCAGCTTCTGAATAACGTCCGGGTGGTTTGGTTTCGTGACTCTTCGGTTCGACGGACTGACAGCTGGGTGTCATGCCGGCAGAAAGAGCGGGGAGTGGGCGTTCCTGATCGTTGAGCGCCTCTTCTGTATCTTCTTTCCCTTCTACATAGGCGCGCAAGAATCCAGGGGAAACGATGCGCATTCCATTGGCTTGAAAGACGTTCCCTTCGGCAGCGTCAATCGTCACCTGTGACTGCATAAGGTTTGCATCTGGCATTTGGCTCGCCATGGCACGCATCCAGATCAATTCGTAGAGTTCGCGCTCCTCACCGCGTACGTCGAGTTCATTCGGGGGTGTGAATGATAAGCTCGGACGAATAGCTTCGTGCGCTTCTTGAGCGCCTTTGGCAGTCGACGCATAGACACGCGGAGCTGCTGGAACAAATTCAGCTCCAAAACGATCTTGAATACGCGAACGAATGCCTTGCACGGCTTCATGTGACAGAGCTGTCGAGTCCGTACGCATGTACGTGATAAATCCATGTTCGTAGAGCTTCTGAGCGATGGACATCGTTTCTTTTGAGGACAGTCCGAGCTTGCGGTTGGCTTCTTGTTGGAGTGTCGAGGTTGTGAACGGAGCGGGTGCCTTGCGGGTCGTCTGTTTTTCTTGGACTTCACGTACCGTCCATGTGCCATTTTTACAGGCCGTCGCGATAGCGTTCGCTTTGGTTTCATCTAAAACAATGACACCCGATGTTTTGTTCAACTCGCCGGTTGCTTCATCGAAATGTTTGCCGGTTGCGACGAGACCTTCCGCAGTGCGGATAAGCTTCGCTTCAAAGGCGGTTTTGTCTGATTCGAGTGTAGCAAGCGCGTCCCAATAGCTTGCCTTCTTGAACCGCATACGAGCGCGTTCGCGGTCGACGATGACTTTTAATACCACCGACTGCACGCGTCCAGCGGATAAGCCATAGGCAATGCGCTTCCAGAGAACAGGAGACACGGTGTAGCCCACTAAACGATCCAAGATACGTCGCGTTTCTTGAGCGCGCACCAAGCGTTCGTCGAGTTCGCGTGGGTGAGCAAGAGCAGCTTCGATCGCTGTTTTGGTGATCTCATGAAACACCATACGCTTGGTCGGAACTTTTGGTTTCAATACCTCAAGCAAGTGCCAGCTGATGCTTTCTCCTTCGCGGTCTTCATCAGTTGCCAAGTAGATGTCTTCCGCATCTTTGAGAGCGGCTTTGAGTTCGGTAACTGTCTTTTTCTTGTTTGGAGAGACGATGTAGAGCGGCTCAAACGTTTCGGGATCAACGCCGAGTTTTCCTTGGGGAGTTTTCTTCAGTGCTTCTGGAACATCGGCTGAAGAGGCCGGGAGGTCACGTACGTGTCCCATCGAAGCCAACACGGTGTAGTCCTTCCCTAAATACTTACGAATGGTTTTCGCTTTGGTAGG
>CAZENZ010000022.1:0-17307 GCA_964513705.1 uncultured Gammaproteobacteria bacterium | reverse complement strand
TTTCGCTATCGATCACCGATCGTTCACGCGTGGTTTTGGTCTGCGGAAGCATCTCAATCTCCCCCCCGAACATCTGTGCAACTTCAAGGAGTGAATACTCGTCTTCCGATGCAAGACCATACCCGTCTCCATCACCCTGCTCCGACGCTAACAAGATACCGTTTACCGTATCTTGGACATGCGTAAAGGCGCGTGTTTGTGTTCCCGGTAGGCGCACCTGCTGAGGCTCATCGTTCAAAAAATGCTGACGACACGTTTCAATAAACGTTCCGTAATTGCTCGCCGCACGCTCACGGGGGCCATAGACATTGTAGTAATAGACAATGACGTACGGGAGTTGGTACCAACGAGCATAGTTATTTACGAGGTCGCTCATGGCCGCCTTAGCCCAAGTGTACGGAGAAAGATCACGCCCGATCGTTCCATCCGCTCGCGCTCCAACTGACTTGGTGGATGAAGCAGAATACACCAGCTTAGAACCTTGCTTTCGCCAGAACTCAAGAACCGCGAAAGTTCCATCCATGTTTAAGTCCCAGAGCAGCGCTGGTTCCTCAAGACTCTTGCCAACGCGTGCGTACTCACCTAGGTGATAAATCACGTCTGGCCGTTCAGGAACAAATGTCGCGATGTCTTTGGTATGACCACGACGATATTCAACTCCTGGGACATGATTTTCTTCGCTCCCGGTAAAGTAATTATCGAGAGAAATAACGCGATGTCCCTGACCTACTAATCGTTCACACACATGTGAACCGATAAATCCGGCACCTCCGGTGACCAACATCAATTTTTTAGCTTCATTTGGCATAGCTGCAGCATAACGACCATCCAGTAAATGGTCAAAACGATGCCGTTCAATGGACCTCGCGCTATTACATACGAGCGCGCCTTCTCATTAAGACGACGAGAAGTAGCGCAAGGACCGCTCCCAATAAGTTCAGGAGCAAATCATTAGCCGTATCCGGGCCGTCACCCAAACGATTCGTATGATAGATATAGTCTTCGAGATACTCTTCCATTTCATACAGCACGGCAAAGACGGTATTTATACCCAACGCTAAACCATAGAAAACGCTCTTTGGACACCTCCACCGTCGATACAGAGCGGTCATCTCGAGAGTAAGAAGAAGCGAAATAAACAGTATAGGACCACTCAAAAAATGAGCGACCTGATCATACCAACTCCAACGACTATAAAATCCGAAAATATCCCCTATAAAATCAAAAAAGAGAAGACCTGATAATAAAATCCAGATCACACCCCTTAAACGCGTACCCACTTTGTGCCACAAATACTCATCGATACAGCGCAAGAAAACGAACAGCAGAAAGGTGCTTATAAAACGCCCCAACCACGTGTACTCCACACGAAAGGTGAGAACACCGAGGTAGTTTAAGAACTCAAAAAGAAAGAGGGCGCCAAAGATTCCATAGAGAACTTGTCGAATGCGTGCACCCGTCAACACATGACCTACAGCGAGAAAGGAAGACGACTGCATACAGAGTTGTCTTAGGGCCAAATGGCCTCTTTTTAAACCTGCAGTACTTACCCTCTTTCATTCAACCGCTGATTTTCCTTTTGTTCAAGTTTTCCGTATGAAACATGCTTGACACGCGCATCAAAACACCAGAAGCTTGAGGGATGAACTTCTCTTTCCGAATCGTATTTCTCTTACTCGCGTGCGCTATCAGCACACCAACGACGGCACACGCAGGAACGTTAGCCGATACACTCTCCGGTCGTATTCTGTTGCAAGTCGAACGCCATGGTGAAGCTTGGTACGTAGATCCCGTCACACGACAACGATACTATCTAGGTCGCGCTGAGGATGCTTACACGCTTATGCGAGCCAAGGGACTGGGTATTCGACATAACGAACTAAGCGGATACCTACGTTCACGTTTCCCGCTACGTTTAGCGGGCCGCATCGTACTTGATGTCGAATCACATGGAGAAGCATATTATGTTATTCCCAATACCCGAATCGGCGCGTACCTTGGGCAAGCAAAAGATGCCTTTCAGCTCATGCGACGCTATGGTCTTGGGATCACCAATGCGAACCTCGCGACGATTCCGGCCGCCAATGGACCAGCCGTGTCCTGGATGGAACCGACTCAGCCTACTAATACAAGCGCACCGAACACCTCCGCATTCAACAGCCTAGAACAGGATGCTTTTGCACGCATTAACGCCTACCGAGTTGCTCGAAATTTGCCTGCCCTCGACTGGAATAACGATATTGCCGAAGTCGCACGCATACACAGCCGCGATATGGCGAACGGCCGCGTTCCGTTTGGCCATGAAGGATTCACAGAACGTGCACGCGTACTGCAACAGCGTATGAGCGTGATGGGTGCCGCCGAAAATGTCGCCTACAACGATTATCCCAATCCAGCTGAAGTATCTGTGGAGGGCTGGATCGCAAGCACAGGCCACCGAACAAACATCGAAAATGGAGGGTATAGCCTCAGCGGAATGGGGGTAGCACAGAGCGCAGACGGCGCCTACTACTTTACGCAGTTGTTTGTAGCACCCTAACGTACAGATCAGACTTCATTCTTTCTTCATAAATATCGTGTAGGCTACGCCCATGAAAATCCTTGTCGTCGAAGATGAGCCGAAGCTGAATCAAGCCATTCTTCAAGGACTCCAACAACGCGGCTTCGCCGCTGATGCGGCACATGATGGTGAAGAAGGCGAACGTCTTGCACGTCTCAACGACTACGACGTGATCTTGTTAGACATTATGCTTCCCAAGTTGGATGGATTAAGCGTATGCAAAAACTTACGCGCACATAACATAAAGACGCCTATCATTTTTCTCACTGCCAAAGATCGCACAGAAGAAAAAGTCGAGGGCCTAAACGAAGGCGGCGATGATTACATCGTGAAACCTTTTTCGTTCGATGAGCTACAAGCACGTATTCGAAGCGTCCTGCGACGGGGAGTATTGATCCAACAGGATGTTTTAAAGCTGGATCAACTCGAACTCAATACCCAAGCACAAAAACTCACGTATCAGGGTAAATCAATCGAGCTCACGCTGCGTGAATACGGTTTATTAGAATATTTCCTGCGCCACCTCGGGAAAGTCGTCACACGCCAAGATTTACTCGATCATGTCTGGGATCAATTCTTCGACTCGTTTAGTAACGTGGTCGATGTTCATCTGAAGAACCTACGTAAGAAACTTCCATCCGCCTATGCGAACCGTCTCAAAACCATCTGGGGAAAAGGCTACCGCCTCGATTAAAGACCGGTTTTGGAGCGCCAGAACCCAACTGACACTTACCTACACGGCCATCTTGGCGGTGATTTTGTTTGTATCAAGTAGCTTTATTTATACCGCGTTCTCACGTCAGCTCATGCTGCGCTTCGAACGCTTCCCTCAAGGTCGACCACCGGCCATTCTACAAGATGGCGTCATCCCACCACGCCCAGAAGAAGTGTTGCGCGATCTGATGGATGCACTAACTCTCGTGAATGGACTGCTCCTCGTCCTCGCGAGTATCACAAGCTACTGGCTCGCCGGAGCAACACTCGAACCAATTCGTAAAGCATATGAGCGTCAGCGACGGTTTTTAAGCGATGCATCTCATGAGCTGCGTACACCCGTTGCTATTTTGCACGCCGATCTTGAAAACACGTTAGCGGACAAGGCAACTCCACCCAGCCTACGCGAACAAGCACGAAGCCACCTGGAGGAAACTCAACGCATGACACAGATCATCAAAGACCTCTTGCTTCTCTCACATCTCGATGAAACACCCACAAAACGCGAGTCTACGCAGGCGACTGATCTCATTCCCCTACTCGAATCCATCGCACAGCGTTTCCAGCCCCTCGCGAAACAACGAGACATTACGCTCAGCGTCACCACACAACTAACATCTTGCACGTTGAACATTCAAACCGAGCTCCTCAAACAGGCCATCGAAAATCTCGTGAAAAATGCGATTGCGTATAACGTCCCATCCGGCCGCGTCACTATCACCTGCGAAAAAGACCGCTCGCAAGCACGCATCGAGGTTCGCGACACTGGTATCGGTATCGCCAAGGAACATCTAGATAAAGTCTTCGATCGTTTCTATCGTGTGGATAAAAGCCGTTCGCGCGAAACTGGAGGCAGTGGCCTTGGACTCTCAATCACGCACTCGATCATTCAGCAGTTTGGTGGCTCCATTGAGATCAAAAGCATCTTTCAAAAAGGGACAACCGTGACGATTCTTTTACCCATTTCGCGAGCTTCATAATTCCTTCACAAGTGAATTGGTAGCGTAGAGATGTGATCACACACCCTTACTCACGCTTCTTAATATCACCTATATGAATCTCAAGACACTTCGTAAGCTCGCTGTTACTTCAACCGTTCTCGCCGGCGTTGCCGCCATCGGCATCAGTGGCATCTCTGCCGCAGCCCCAACGGGCAATGACCAGAGTACTCAAGCACAGGAACGATCGAATCCAATGTCGAGCCTAATCAATGCCATCGCACAAAAGTTCAACCTGAATGCAAGCGATGTCCAAAAAATTTTCGAAGAACAGCGCACACAGATGGAAACGCAACGGGACAGCGAACATACAGCACGCGCCGCCGAACGCCTCACGCAGGCGGTGAGCGAAGGGAAACTCACACAAGCTCAGGCCAATCTTCTCAAAGCCAAACAAGCCGAGATGAAGGCCTTCCACGAGAGCCTCAAGGGCAAGACGCACGAAGAATGTAAGGCCGCCATGGATGCCAAACTCGCTGAACTCAAAACATGGGCTACGGCGAACAACATCCCACAAGAATATATTCAGTTCGGCCCGATGGGTGGTGGTCCACGTGGCGGACAGATGGGACAAAACGAACAAGGCCAGGGCTTTGGCCAGCGCGGCAGAATGCGTGGCCCAGGTCGTGGTATGGGACGTGGGCCTGGCGGCCAATCAGGGAATGGACAGCAGCAGCCCGGTGGTCCAATGGGCGGGCCTCAGGGTACTCCAATCGGTCAAAACAACAATTAAACAGAGATGTTTCAGACACATCCGTCCAAGCATGGCGGATGTGTCTTTTTATTGATGAGTACACCCAAATATTTTATTACATTGACGAGTCGAGTGTCATGGATTAACGTGTGGACGCCTATTCGGCCATCACAGGAGGAAACGCCGATGACGGACACAGCGCAGAAATACCAGCGAATGATCGGCGAATGCGCTCGAACCTTCGTCGACCTGGCGGGCGGATACGATCAACTCGCCGCGCTCGGGAGCGTCGAAGAGCTCTGGGACAACCACACCAGCCTCCTCGAACGAGTCGTGCTTGGCATCGAGCTCGATGACCTGAGGGGGATGAGCGACCTGGGGCCAACTGAATCAATCGATGAGCTGATTCAACGAGCTCCGAAGAAGGACGATCCTCTCGCGGTGAACCAGTTCTTCGCGAAGGTTGCGATCGCTCGAACCGTATTCAAGGAGGCTTCCGGGCCGTCTCACAAAAAGACGGTTACGGGCATGGCGGCTCCCGGCTGGGCAGATCGGCGACCGATCGCGCCGCCGAAGCCGCTGCAGCCCATGGATCCTGCAGCAGCAGCGGCACCCACGCCCACACCGGACGTGACCGCGCCGCAACAGCCGCGACGCGCGCCTCGATCGGACCTGCCGTACAATGACGCCGGTCCAGTCGTGGTCGAATACGATCCCAATATCCGCGGACCGATCACGCAGTACATGGATGCAGCGACTCCCCCCGAGCGAAGCCGCGCCCGGCGACGGATCGGCAAGTGGGTCGGGGCGCTGATCCTCTGCGTGATCGCCCTCATCATCGTGATCGAGGGCGGAGGCAAGCTGGTCGTGATGATCATCCGAGCCGTCCGCGGCTACTAACCCGCGACAACACAAGAAAGGAGCAAACCCGTCGCGGCCCGCGCACACTCGCGCATCTAGCCTCGGCGGGTGTGTGCGTTTTAAAGGTCATTAGTTCCAACGCTCAAGTACATGACCTAATAACGTTGAAATCACCACAGCACAAACAATCAATCCTCCGTTCATCAAAAGTCTGCGTCGAATACGCATCCCCGAAAGAAAGGCGAGCGTGGCCGAGACACACAAAATCAATACACCGGAGACAATCATCGATGGCACCGCATTCCGCGCACCAAACACGAACGGCGCAATTGGTACTAAGGCACCGACCAGATAGGTAATACCTACAGTGATAGCAGCTTTAAACGGAGATGCAAGCGACTCCCCTTCGCGCTCTTCCGCTTCAATACTCAGCGCTCGTCGACGCATTTTATCGAGTGCGGCCACCTCTTCCTCTGCACTGGTCGCCATGAACCCCCCTACAGCCATTGAGAGCGCCCCCGCTACAGCCACCGTAAACCCCGCAATCAACACATGTCCCACAGACGTAAACGCCATAGAAAACCCACTGACCGCTCCCAAAATCTCTACCGACCCATCGTTAAATCCCAAAAACGCATTGCGAATTCCTTCCGGTTTTACACTTCTTCCTGCTACGTGCGTGATCATGTGATCTTCGTGCTGCAGTTCATCCTTCAAAATCGCCATAATGTCGGCACAAAATGCCGAGTCACGCGATGAATTCCACAGGTCCAAATACTTTCTAATACCATGAACTTCGACGGCCTCAAGCACCAAGAGCATGCCAGAAGCTCCAAACAATCGCCCAAACGTCGCCAGACAACCCACCTTGAAGGCACGACCCGTATCCAACCTCATAGGCGCGCCCTTAGCACGCTTGCGCCAAAATGCGACATGTTTTTGCTCCTCCTTGATGAGACGGTCAAACAAATGGATCAGCTCTGGTTGAGACACGATCGCTCGATAACGCTCATACAACGCCAAGTCCGCCATCTCATCTAAAACCAAGGCTGTGGGAGAAAAGGACACCATAGTATTTGAAGGAATGGTAGCAGACGGCCTACACTTACCACCATTATTCTATGCTACTTCTCTTTATTTCATTTTTGGCAGGCGCACTCACCGTACTAGCCCCGTGTGTCTTGCCGATCCTTCCCGTGATCATTGGTGGTTCTGTTCAAGGCGGACAAAAACGCAATCCCTACCTCATTACCGGCTCGCTCGCCGTAGCGATCGTTCTGTTTACGCTCGCGCTTAAGTTCAGTACGGCGTTCATTAATATCCCGCCCGATGTTTGGAACGCAATTTCTGGTGGCATATTGATCTTGTTCGGACTCATTAGTCTATTTCCCCAAGCGTGGGACTCAATCAGTAACAAGCTCAGACTCAGCAATCGTTCAGAAAAATTACTCGTTACATCTCGTGAACGTAAAACACGTCTAGGCGATATCTTGATCGGTCTATCCCTAGGGCCGGTCTTCTCAAGCTGCTCTCCAACCTATTTCTTAATTCTCGCAACAGTACTGCCTCGTAACCTTGCAACGGGCATTGCCTATCTGATCGCGTACGCTCTCGGCCTGTCCCTTGTACTTCTCTTGATCAGTTTGCTTGGTCAACGTTTCATTCAAAAGGCGAAGTTTGCCGCCAATCCTAATGGCTGGTTCAAACGAGGCTTAGGCGTCCTGTTTATCTTGGTAGGAATTTTCATACTCTCTGGTGCAGATAAAAAAGTGCAGACCGCCGTTCTAGAAAGTGGTTTCTTCAACATCACAAATGTTGAGCAATCTATTCTCAGATCGGTTCAGAAAAACATACCTGACAGTGCGATCAACTCAACATCTCGTCCGGACGCGAACACCGCCTCTCAAAGCTTCCCGCAATATCGTGAGGTCGTGCGACCTTCTGGCTTCGTCAACGCAACGAGTGTGAAGTTAGGAGATCTAATCGGTAAAAAAGTCATATTAGTCGACTTCATGACCTACAGTTGCATCAACTGTATTCGGACATTCCCCTATCTCAACGCCTGGTACGACAAATACAAGGATCAAGGATTTGAAATTGTCGGCATTCACACACCCGAGTTCGCCTTTGAGAAAAACCTCAATAACGTTCGTGCCGCCATGCAACGTTACGGCATCAAATTCCCTGTCGTGCTCGACAACGACTATGCCACCTGGGGCGCGTATGAAAACAACTACTGGCCTCGCAAATATCTGATCGATCTGAATGGTCGCATTGTCTACGATCACATCGGCGAAGGAAACTACGAAGAAACCGAAGAAAAAATTCAAGAACTCCTACGAACACGCAGCGAACTCGTCAAACCAACCGCGACCGATTCACCATCACGTAATCAAAGCCCGGAAACCTATTTCGGAGCGAATCGCAACGAACCTGGTAACTTCGTGAGCAGAAAAATCGGCGAGCAACTTCTTTCCTTGTCGGAAACCGTTGAACCCGACACCTTATATCTCGTCGGACGTTGGAACTTCGATCAAGAGTGGGCAGAAAATACGGGAAACGCTGAAATTCAATATATGTATCGTGCAAAAAATGTATTTTTTGTCGCGAGTAGCCAAAAAAACCTTAAGGTAAAAGTTCATCGCGATGGCAAACCGCTTACTCGCGCTGAAGCCGGTACCGATGTCGTGTTTGAAGGAAACGAAAGTTATGTCGTCGTACAAGAAGAACGTCTCTACCATCTTATTCGCGATCTGAAAGACACAAACGAACACCTCCTCCAACTTGAGCCAACCTCAGCCGGGCTAAAGGCGTACACCTTCACTTTCGGCTAAAAGCTAGACGCCTCACACCAAGCCTGTCACGATAGCGATCATATGCATCAAGGACGTTACCTCGTGTTTGAAGGCGTGGTCGGAACCGGTAAAACAACTCAATCAAAACGTCTCGTCGAGGAGCTAAAAAAACGTTTTCCAGAAAGAGAAATTATCTGGACACGTGAACCGGGTGGAAGTGAAATCGCCGAAGCGATTCGCGTCCTCGTTCAAGGAACTCCCTTCACCGAACAAATGGATCCCATGTGTGAGGCGTATTTGTATGCATCCGCCCGCGCACAGTCGTTACGTACCGTCGTTCTCCCTGTCCTTGCTCGTGGCGGCATTGTCGTATCAGACCGAAGCTTCTGCACGAGTATCGCCTGGCAAGGCTTTGGTCGCGGTCTTGGCTTCGAAACGATTCTCGAGGTAAATAAAACGTCCATTAAAGATATCTTGCCCGACCTCATCATTGAAATGGACCTCGATCCTGAGATCGGTCTAAAACGAACCTTCGATGCGCGCGGTGACAAATTCGAAACAATGCCCATTGAATTCTTCCGTTCCTGTGTCGAAGGCTACCGCACACTCGCGAATCACGAACTGTTAAACAACCGCTGGAAACGCATTGACGGACAGGGTACGCCAGATGATGTATTTACACGCGTCATCGAAGCAGTCCTTCCATCTGTCATCATTTAATATATGTTTCTCTCTGATCAGGATATCCAACAAGCTCTTGAGCGTGGCGAGATCGTTATCAGCGACTTTCAGGAAGCAAACATGAATCCCGCGAGCTATAGTTTGACGCTAGGCCCTATCCTCTACAAGTTAAAGCAAAAAGAATTCCTCGACAGTCGGATCAATAAACAGGATTACGAAGAGATCACCGTCTCCCCGGAAAAAGGATATGCGCTACAACCCGGCGAATTCCTGATCGCACGTTCCGCGGAAAAAATCACTCTCGCAACAACAATTGGCGGAATACTTGCGACAGCCGGCTCACGCGCCCAGCAAGGACTGGACGCCATCCAAAGCTCTACGTTTATGGAGCCAGGAAGCGACAATCATATGGCCCTTGAGCTCCACAATTCAACTCAGATGCCTATTTTATTATTTCCTGGCGTACGAATTGTGAAGGCAGCATTTTTTCGGACGCAGACCGCGTCCGCCTATCAAGGAAGACATAACGACTTCTTTCGTCGTCAGGGAATCTATTAGGCTACGTATAAACCCCGTGATCCATAAGACCCTCTTCATTGCCGGTATCAGCCTGTGCATTACGATAGGGATCATTATTGGCATTCGTCACCGTAGCCCCAGTTCGCCAACGATAAGCACAGAATCCATCGAAGCAACTTCTTCCTACACCAACGAAGAGTGAAAAAAACATCTCACCCCGGAGCAGTATTATATTCTTCGCGAAGAAGGCACTGAAGTCCCGTTCACCAGCCCCCTCGTAAATGAACACCGGCCAGGAACGTATGTCACCGCTGATTGTGGTGATCCGGTTTTTCGTTCAGAACAAAAGTTTGATTCTGGTACAGGTTGGCCAAGTTTTTGGGCCCCCATCAATCCCACAGCTGTCACGACCAGCACAGATCATAGCCTCCTTATTGAGCGCACTGAGGTCCGATCACGCTGCGGAGGCCATCTAGGCCACGTATTTGAAGATGGCCCTCCACCCACCGGATTACGTTATTGTATGAACGGGGACGCGCTTAAATTTATCCCGGATTAAGCCAAAACAAAAACTCCATCCGTACAAGCACGTAGCATCACGCTCTCAAAGCTCCCAACTCAGACGAGTTATTAGCTTTGATGTTATGCTTCTCTCATATGCGCACTTTCTTTGTGAGCTATGTGAGCTGCCTTGCATCGCTCGCCGTTCTCGACGGCATTTGGCTAACGCTGATCGCAAAACCATTTTATGCTCGCTCGCTTGCCCACCTCCTGTCTCCCACAGTGCGTTGGGTCCCAGTCGTCTTGTTTTATCTCATCTACGCGGCGGGAATCAGTCTACTCGTCGTACTCCCTCAACTGAAACAAGGACATTCGGCGCTCATGACTCTCGCTTTTGCCGCACTTCTAGGTTTTATAGCCTACGCCGCCTATGATTTCACCAATCTCGCCACGCTCAATAAGTGGCCGGTTCTTATGTCAATCGTCGACATGGCTTGGGGAACCGCAATGACCGGAGCCGCAGGACTGACCGCCTTCTTGGTCGTACGACGATTTGGGGCCTAATCTTGGCGAAAAATATACATATTTCTTAATACCAGGTACACTCAAGCCCACGTATGCAGACCCCTTCGTCGTCCAACGGGTTCCATGGCCTTGGAATCGCCCCTGCCCTGCTTGAAATTGTGAATAAACTGGGGATTACTGAGCCAACGCCCATCCAGCGACAGGCCATTCCAGTCGCCATGGAAGGCAATGACATCGTCGGAATCGCCCAAACAGGGACCGGAAAAACCCTCGCTTTCGGTCTGCCCATGCTTCAGCGCCTTGCCCAGCACAAGGGGCGAGGTCTCGTGCTCCTCCCTACCCGCGAATTAGCTATCCAGGTAGATGAATCATTGAAAAAGGTTGGATCCTCGATTGGTTTACGCACCGCTATTTTGATTGGCGGCGTCCCGATGGGTGGTCAGCTACACGCCTTACGAAATGCCCCTCACGTGATCATTGCCACCCCTGGCCGTTTACTCGACCACATGGCGCAGGGATCCATTCAACTCCGTGACTTAAAAATCCTGGTCCTCGACGAAGCCGACCGCATGCTCGATATGGGATTCGCTCCTCAGTTGAAGCGTATCTTTGAATCGATTCCGACCGACAGACAGACCATGTTGTTCTCGGCAACAATGCCAACCGACATCGTGCAAATCGCAAAGAAGCACATGAAACAGCCGACGCAGGTTGAAATCGCACGCCAAGGAACAACGGCAGATACGATCACCCAAGAGCTGTTCATTGTGCGTAAAGAAGAGAAATCTCGTCTCATTTCCAAAATTCTGAGCGAACATCGCGGCTCAACGTTGGTTTTTTGCCGCACAAAGCACGGTGCACGCAAACTCACGCGCACGATTCGCGCCCTCGGTCATACCGCCGCAGAAATTCATTCCGATCGCACACAAGGTCAGCGTCAGATGGCCTTACAAGGTTTTCGCTCCGGCAGCATTCGCGTGCTTGTTGCGACAGATATCGCGGCACGCGGTATTGACGTGAAGGGCATTGAGCTCGTCGTAAACTACGATCTTCCCGATCAAGCGGAGGACTACGTTCACCGTATCGGTCGTACAGGGCGTGCCGGCGCCACAGGAACAGCTATCTCCTTTGCGACCCCGGATCAATTGCGCGATATTCGCACGATTGAGCGCCTGACGCGCATGCCACTCCCCGTTTCGCCCCTGCCTGAATTACCGGATCTTCCTAATCTCAACCTTCTTCCAGAAACAAGCCAACAAGAGCATCAACCTCGACGTTTTTCGCGTGGAGGCCACGGACAAAGCGCCCAAGGGAGTTACAGCCATAGTCGATCACATCGTGGACCATCTCGCGGTCCGTCACGAGGATCATCGCGCGGATACCGAGGATCTCGTTAGAGTGGTATACTCGTCCTAAACCTATGGACGAACGTCGCAAGAAATTGCTCTTTATTTTTCTGTTTGTCGCGGCCGTAATCGGTATCGCCGTCGTACTCTACTTCTTGTTTTTTCGTGCCCTCTCTCCAACCACGAAACCGACGGACCAAGTCACCGGCACGCAGAACGCACTCCCGCGCGCAAACGATGGCACACCGGATACACTTACCCGACAACCAGGTGGCAGCCTTACCGGCGCAGGCACCGTCAACCGGGTTGATCTAGGAGAGGTTCCGACGCTTCCGACAGATACTCTGATTCCAGACGGGCCAAGGACCTCTGTTCTCGCACAGAATGTACGTCTACCTATCGCTGTCACAAGAAGCGGCGGCAACGCGGTGCGCTACTATGATCCGGACGAAGGCAAGTTTTATTCGATCCTGGATGACGGAACAAAGTTCCCCCTATCCGAAACCGTCTTCCCGAACGTACAGAAGGTAACCTGGGGCAACAAGAGCGAAAAAGCGGTTCTTGGTTTCCCAGACGGAAGCCAGGTGATCTATGATTTTTCAGAAGATCGTCAAACAACCATTCCACGCTATTGGCAGGATCTTCAGTTCTCTCCAGACGATGATCAAATCGTCGCAAAAAGCCTCGGCAACAATCCAACGAATCGTTTCTTGATCACCGCGGACAGCGACGGTTCAAATCCACAAGCTATCGAAGAACTCGGCAACAACCAAGACAAGGTCATGGTAAGCTGGTCGCCAAACAATCAAACGGTGGCTTTTTCACGCACCGGTGATGCTCTTGGAGCAAATCGTGAGCAAATTCTCCTCGTCGGCAAGAACCACGAGAACTTTCGTGGACTCATCGTTGAGGGTCGTGGCTTTACGCCAATCTGGTCTCCAGACGGTTCACAGCTGATCTACAGCGTCTGGAATAGCGATGAAGGCTATCGCCCATCGCTTTGGATGAGCGGCGCTGCCGGTGACCAGGTAAATTCGAATCGCCGCCGTTTAAATATTCAAACCTGGGCAGATAAGTGTACTTGGACAAGTAACACCGTGGTGTACTGTGGCGTTCCAAAACAAATGCCAAGCGGTGCTGGTCTGCAACGCAACCTGTTCGATGTCGGTCCAGACACACTCTACAAGCTTGATCTCGCCAACGGTCAGATCACCCCAATGGGTGATCCGGGCTCAAATGCCTCGATTCAATCGGTTCGCATATCTGGAGATGGTAAGTACGCCTTCGTAACAGACGGAAATAGCGGAGAACTCATCAAGATGCGTCTTTAGAGCTATGCGCTCACATCTGCACCAGGCCTTCTTTCTGAGCGCGTGTATTTCTACCCTGCTTGTCGTTGGAGTACCCGCCCTGGCACAAACGCCTGCTGCATCGACACCAGCAGCAACAAGCCCCAACGCAACCGAATCAACTGAGCAAGCAGAACCTCAACAAACTCCGTTTCGCCCCATTAGCCCAAGACCCACCGTTCCTATTCCTGGCGTAACTTTTACTCCCGCCGTAGAGAATAATGGTCTTATTGAAATCCCATACCTTGCACAATACATTTCTGGAATATATCGCCTCTCCGTTGGCCTCGGAGCCATTCTTGCTGCAATCATGTTGGTATATGGTGGGTTTCGTTACATGCTTGCCGCTTCATTATCAGGGGTACAGGATGGAAAAACTATCATCCAGGATGCTCTCATCGGCCTCGTTGTTCTTCTATCGAGCTACTTGATTCTCAAAACGATCAACCCCGCTCTCGTGGTCATGAATCCCATCCGCGTATCGCGCATTCGAGAAGAAGCGGCTCTTAGCCAAACAGGTGAATTTACCGGTAATCCCGCGGAAACGGGCATCACCGGAACAACCGAAACAAGCGCCTGCGGTGGAGGCGCCAGCGGACGTACTGAAACATTCGATGGAGTACAGTTCTCGGTTCTCCCCCTAAGGCAACGCTATATCCAAGGAAGAGCCCCGTGGGGCGCGATTGGATATGGCCAAAATCTCATTGACAACACCTCAATGAATCCATGCCAACGCACACAAGGGTCCAGAGAACCGCGGATAAACGGCTGTCAGCAGAGCTTTGGCAACGGTGGATGTGGAGCAACTGCTTTTGCAACAATTATGGCTTACTACGGGGTACGGGTATCTGATCCTGGATCGGCAACGCTCGCTACCAATACCCGTTTATGGAACGGTGATCAACTCGTAACGATCGCTGAACATCCTCGAGGCCAGGCGATCGCCACCGCTCTTCAAGCAAGAACACAGCCACACTTGTTTGATCCTATCGACGGAGGACGGCTTGCTGTACAACAAGGAAAAGCCGGAACAGGTGGTCTCGCAGCAACCAGTGGCGTCTTGCACATGGAAGGTTTTCAGAATACCTCTGTCTCAGGGAATCCAACACGCGCAGCTCAAATGATCCGATCAGGACATCCCCTATTTTTCGCATGCAACCACTGCAACATGAAGCAAAACTCGCTTCGTGATCCAGATCATGTAGGGGGATCTCACTACATGGTCATCCATGGGGTATCGCAAGATAATCAGTGGTTTTTAATCCATGACGTAGGAGGTGGCGGAACCGCAGGAGGAAAGTTCATTTCTGCGCAAGAGGTTCAAAATGGGCATGTAAGCCTTACAGCCATTGTTCCATCTACGGCAAGCACACAACCATGTAACACAACCACTGAAACCAATCCTCAAACAGCGAACGGCACAAACCCACGGACACCTACTCCGACCGTCTCAGGAGAAACCACCCATTTCCTTTTTCCTTTTAGACCAGCGTCAGCGGGTAGCGATGGTGGCTGGAGCGACAATGCCGCTGTCATGCTCCCTACTCGTTTGATGTCTGCCTATGGAAGCGGCGGCTCCAGGCCTCGCGCTCGACTGTATATCTATCTTCACGGTCAAAATGGCGCTGGATCAACCTCTGCTGCCGCACTTAGAAGCGGGACCCTGCACGACATGGAAGCAACGCTCGGGCGCTTCGCAGGAACAAAGAATATCATCATCGCCGCACCTCGCTACATCACTCCATCGGGAGCGAGTTATTTTTACCGATTTAACCTAGGTGAGTTTTACCGGTCAACGATCGCGGCTCTACGAGCACAAATTCCTGGCTTCCAAGAAAGCGATTTACTAGATGTTGTCGTAAGTGGCCACAGCTCAGCCACATGTCAGGGGCCAGGCGACCCACTACTCAGGCAAGCAATCAGCACAGACTTCGGATCTACCCGCCTACGTGGAATTGTCGGATACGACGGCTGTCTGGGTGATGCCGTCAAACCCGACACGTTCTCCCCGAGAACCAACATCTCAATTTATATGAATCCAGATTTAGGACGTAATGGCATGGGTATCCACGGCAATGGCGACGGAAGCGGCGGTCACCCAGAACGATACAAGAACGTGCGAAATCGATGGGGTTTACGCCGGATTGCGTGTCCAAGTTATGTGCAGAACGAATGTCCCGAAGGAGCCCCAGTTGAACCAAGTGCCCCTGACTATAATCAGCGTCGCTGCAATGCCTGTTATGGAAAAACTGAAAATGGAACAGAAACCATTTCATTCGAAACAGCGTTTGGTCATAACGAAAGCGTCCGCAGTATGACGGAATACATGTTCCGAGCATTCTACGGAAACTAATGCCCATCGAAGACTGTTGTTTTTTTCTCAAAAACACTATCCGAACAAGAAGGCTTTGAACCGTTGGCCAAAACTCAGATACGGCCAACACAGTTTATAGATTTGCTTGTCTGCATCAGAATACTGAGGAAATGACCTTCGAAATGCCTTGCGGTTGAACATATATACTGGCGCAAATCGCTCAGGAATTGTATGCGCAAGGGCAAGATAGAATTTTTCCGCTTGGTGCGGAGATTCAAATAGCGACTGACTATACCGCAATGTAAAATTCGTAAACGTTTCTTGGTCAACACATTCCAACACTTGAATCAAAAACTCTGTTTCGTAAGGAAATGGGATTTTTCCATACCTCACCATCTTCTCGAGTAAACGCTGAGCATGTGGCGGTTCGATAAAATACCCGCGTAGCGCCTCAAAAAACGCTGACGTGAAAATATTCGCATGCTTGAAATCAACACGTTCTAGCAGCTGTACACGAAGTGGGTTCAAATCACCCTGCCCTTTGCGACGCGAAACCTCATACAAGAGCGAACTGTAAGTACTAACATCTAAGTTTCCGAAATTCGTATCTTCCAGAATTTTATTCAGTAGACGTTTAATATCGAGCGTTCGCTCCCCATCAGACGTGCGATCAAAAATCGACGACAACGAATTGACCACGTTTCGATATAAGGAAAAAGATCGCTGCGAATCTACAAGTTCATCCATCGTCAAATGTGGGTTGTACAAAAGCTCAATCACAACCTTGGTAGGCCAATCTTCCTGTCGACGATAGCGCTCGATCAACTGCACAAAGGCAGGAACCTCACCGTTCTTTAACTCACGCGCAAGAAAGACAAATGCTTCCTCAATCGTGTACGAGTTTAAGCGATTTTGTTCGAGCAGTTTCCCCAATGCCTCAATCCGACGATCGGGATAGACGCGTAATACCCACTCAACCGCGCGCGACCAATGAGCACCGATGCGTCCAATCAACGGCAAATGAGCAAACAACGGCTCTTTTGCCGTACCGATCTCTGCAGCTGTTTTCAGAAAGAGATCAAGATCAATCTCCGTCTGCACCTGATCAAGCGCTTCGAGCAAGCGCCCAATCCATGGCGTCGCGTGTTGTAACACCGCAATCAACAAACGTGACACACGATTACCCACCCGATAACTACTCACATCTCGAATTAACCGCCCTAAGAGCTCTTGATAGAACCCCAAATCCACGTCATCTTCAATACGAAGATGATCAAGCACCGAATCAACATCAATAAAGTCCGGATACCAGTTCAAAATTTTCCGGCTAACATCTGGATCCGTTGCGTAATCTAGCAGCGAATTCCCCAAGTAGCGCGCCGCTGAAGCAGACGTATGCCCGACGCGAAGCATGGCGAGATGCTGCAAAATCAAATCAGCAACCGGTGCC
>CAZENZ010000021.1:0-17487 GCA_964513705.1 uncultured Gammaproteobacteria bacterium | reverse complement strand
ACCAGCTTGTTAGCTGGTCTTTTGTCTGGTGCACCCCAGACGATTCGAACGTCTGACCTCTTCCTTCGCAGGGAAGCGCTCTATCCAGCTGAGCTAGGGATGCATGGGGCTTGGTTGTGCCGTTAAATCCGTAAGAGCCGCCCAAGAATATCAGAGCCCTGCTCGGTTTGCAAGTCAGTATTTTCCTTTAAATAAGCCTTCAAATGGTCACGAATTTGCACAGGATCTTGGTCTTCTAGTGAGATGCGGAGTTTTGGCTGTGTGCTGGACCTGGTCTCAATGTAGAGCGTGCTGATGTAGGGGGGTTGGTAAATGATCGAAAACTCGCCTAAATCTCGGTAGAGATAGAGGGTGCCATCCCAGACGACTCCCAGCTCGCCGACCTGAGCCAATACCACGGGAGCTTCCTCGTTCCCTGTGAGAACAACGATAATGGCACACAACAAAATCAGGAACGCGAAGAGAAAGTTGCTCGTCATCACTGCATACGAAACCAAGAGGATCGTGCCGGCGGTTAACGCAACATACCAACTCTTTCCACGCACGTAGGTAGGGTAGAGCTTCGTTTCCCAGACGAAACGGTCTTGGCTTTGAACCAGGGCTTCTTGCACAGAAGGATCGTACGTCACCATACTGCCGTCTAGTATAGCACATACGTTATTAGACGAGACCTGTTCTACTTTTGTACCATCTAGCTATGCTCGATCGGAGATCTACTCTCGATAAGGTGTCAGGTGTGACGCGCTCGGTGGCGAACGCATTTCTTGTGTTGGGCATGAAAACAGTGGAAGAAGTCTTGCTCACTCCGCCTCGCCGTTACGAGGACTACACCCAGCGAGCCACGTTACGTGATGCGAAAGAGGGACAGGCAGCTACATTTGAAGTCGAAGTTGTTTCAGCGACGCGGCGGGCAACTGGTCGGCGCGGGTTTACCATCATTCAAGCGCGTATCACGGATGGAACAGCAACAGCGCGTTGTGATTTTTTTAATCAACCCTGGCTATTGAAAGATTGGAAAGCGGGGAGACGGTTGCGTTTGGCGGCGGTACCGGTACGTGATCAGTTGTATGGGTTGCAGTTTCGCAACCCTGCTTGGGAGGCGGCGGATGGACCCGAGGTGATATCTGGCAAGATTCTTCCGGTTTATCGTTTAACCGACGCGATTACGCAGAAGGTGTATCGTCGAACCGTAGACACGATGTTGCGTGAAGGCGTTGATTGGGCAGACGAGGATGAGTGCGATCAAGTGTGTCAGGGAGAAGGACTTCCAACGCTACAGCAAACGATGGAGTACGTGCACGCTCCCAAGCAGCTCAATTTTGTCGAATTTGGGCGTCGTCGTTTGGCGTTTGAAGAGCTCATGGTCTATCAGCTCGCACTGAGTCAGATGCGGGTAGGGGAAGTACGTGTGCCAGCGCCGGTGATTCGATTTGATGAAGCGTTTGCCAAGCAATTTGCAGCTTCGCTGCCGTTTCAGCTGACAGACGACCAACGTAAAGCGGTCTGGGCAGCGGTTCAAGACATGGAAAAACCTGAACCGATGCGACGTTTGTTGCAAGGGGATGTTGGATCGGGGAAGACGGCGGTCGCAGCGTTCTTGGCAGCAGTCTGCCATCGTTCAGGCCGTTCAACCGCCATGCTGGCACCAACAGATTTGTTAGCTAAACAGCATGCGGCGACCTTGAAACGGGTGTTCGCCCAGTGGCATATCCCAGTGGTGCTCCTCACGCGTACAGAGCAATCGTGGAGCTTTGATCGAGAGGAGAAGACAGTAAAATGGAAAGAGCTACCGGAGCTCTATGCGGCTGGTCCCGTCGTGATTATTGGCACGCATGCGCTGTTGTATGGTCAGCAGCGTCTCCCAATGGATCTTGGGCTTACGATTGTTGATGAACAGCACCGATTTGGGGTGGCTCAGCGTGAATTGTTGTCGAAGGTGGTTGATGCGGATGGATGCCTGCCGCACTTTTTGTCGATGACGGCTACGCCGATTCCACGTTCCTTGGCGTTGATGCTGTATGGCGATGTAGAGCTGTCTTTTCTGAAGCAAAAACCGGCTGGACGTTTACCGATTCTGACGAAGGTGTGTGTGGCGGAAGCTCGTCGTGAGGCCTATCAGGCGGTGCGTCAGGCGGCGGCAAGAGGTGAGCGTGCCTATGTGGTCTGTCCACTGATTGATCCATCAGAAGAGCTTCAGGTGGCTTCAGCGGCGCAAGAGGCAAAACGGTTGGCGGATGGGCCGCTCGCTGGGCTTCGTATTGGCTTAGTCCATGGAAAACAAAAAGCTGAGGACAAGGAAACGGCCATGAAAGCATTTGCTGCAGGCGAGCTGGATGTTTTAGTGGCTACGTCGGTGATTGAGGTTGGGGTTGATGTTCCGCGGGCAACGGTTATGTTGATTGAGGCTGCCGAACGTTTTGGGTTGGCACAGCTCCATCAATTACGCGGACGTGTCGGTCGCTCAGCCTTACACAGTCACTGTTTTCTACTCACGGATAGTCTCGAGGAAGAGGCGACAGAGCGCCTGCGTTTACTTGAATCAACGCAAGATGGGTTTGTTTTGGCAGAAGAAGATTTGAAACGACGCGGTGCAGGCTCGCTCATCGGAACTGAGCAGAGCGGCGAGGGAAGCGGTTTCAAGGCGGCACGCTATGAAGATTTGAAATTCTTACCACGGGTTCGTGAGCTGGTGGATGCGCTTTTATACGAAGATGCCAAGTTAAAGCGGTTTCCGGTTTGGAAAGAGCGAGTCGAAGCGCTCCAGGACACCACGCATTTGGAGTAGACGCTTGGCGACGGAACCATTTGTGTGCACACGGAGGGGTTGCATAAATGACCACGTTTCTTTAGTATGCCGCCTGGCAACGGGTGGACGCGCCCCTGCTGCATCTCTCCAACCTAACGGGTGATCCTGAAGCTACGGTTTCACTCAAGGAGACAGGCATGTCCTCGAAGATTCTCACCCTCAGATGGGTGGGCGCTGCGAGCATGTTCCTCTGCTTCATCATGGTGATGTCGCAGATGCAGCCGCGCGTTCCGCCCGACGTCCAAGCAAGAGCGGGCTTGGTCATGCCCGCTCCCGGTCCGACCATTCCCGTGGGTCCTAGGCCTACGGTGGTCATGGTCGAGCCGGAGGAGTCCATTGACTCCTTGGATCTGCCTCAACTTTCAAGGGACAGCGAAGGGGCGACTCGACTCGTCGTTCCTCGCGCCCGCAGTCCGCCTGCACAGTCATGTGATGCGAAGCGCGCCGTGTCTGGCATTCTTTGGCCAGGCGCTCCCGACCTCCGCCGGAGGCCGCCCTACGAGGTGGCCTCCGGCGCGCTCATTTTAGGGATTTCGAAAATTTCACACGGATTATTTCTACGCTACCAATTTCGCAGCGCTTCGACTGCCTCTTTCAATGTTTTACAGCGAATGACTGTAAGCGAGCTTTGTTTTAGTTCTGATTCTTCTTCTGGCCGTAGGTGCGCTGGCACGACAACGGTTGTGAAACCAAGGCGTTGAGCTTCTTTGAAGCGCAATTTACCTCCTGGTACGGCGCGTAGTTCGCCAGCCAGGCCAACTTCGCCCCAGGCGGCGGTCGTTGCAGGAATGGCGATGTCCTGTTTGGCGGAAGCGAGAGTTAGTGCGATCGGAAGATCGAGGGATGGATCGTCTGATCCAAGGCCACCAACCAAATTGGCGAAGACATCCTGATCGCCAAAACCAAGCCCACAACGTCGTGCGAGTACAGCGAGAATCAAATTCAAGCGATTTCCGTCGAGTCCGCTTACGCGTCGCATGGGAGTCGCATAACCAGCTGGACTTACCAGGCTTTGTATTTCGACGAACAAGGGACGAGAGCCATGTAAAAACGAGCCAGCGATTGTGCCAGGAACGCCACGTGGACGATCGGCAAGGAAAACCGCGCTGGCGTCGGGAATTTCTCGCAATCCAAGTTCATCCATTTCAAGAAAGACGCTTTCTTCTGTGTTGCCGAAGCGGTGTTTGAGCGGCCGCAGAATGCGCGACATCTGTGCACGTTCACCCTCCATCATGAGGACGGTATCGACCAAGTGTTCGAGTAAGCGTGGACCAGCGAGGTCGCCGTCTTTGGTAACCTGTCCTACGAGAATCACGGCACAATTGTGCGCTTTCGCTTGTTCATGAATAAAGGCGGCAGCGGCTTTTATTTGGGTTGGATTTCCCGGTTCTCCCGGAACATCTTGTGCACGTAGACTTTGAATCGAGTCGATGATCGTGAGTTGTGGTTTGTTTTGAGCGATCGTGGCAGCGATACTGGCGGCATCCGTGGCATCAAGAAAGTGAAGTGAGTCGGGGAGTGGAGTGCTCTGCAAGCGCTTTAAACGACCAGAGACTTGGTTCGGAGATTCTTCGCCGGTCACATAGAGGACAGAGGTCTTGGCGTTGGCCAGATTGAGCGCGAGTTGGGCGAGGAGGGTTGATTTGCCGATTCCAGGCTCACCTCCGAGCAGTGTCACCGAACCGGGAACAAAGCCTCCAGACAGGACACGCGTCCAAAAGGGGATGGTTGTGACAAGGCGTTCGTTCTGAGAGTTCGTCGTTAACGAAGAGAAAGGTGTTGTGGTGAGCGCTCTGCCTGGAACGTGAGATCGAGCGCTGCCCTGGCTAGCGGATACGATCGTGACGTCATCAAGAGCCTTCACGGTACCCCAGGCCTGGCACTCAGGGCATTGACCTGACCACTTCAAGAGCTGTGTGTCGCATTTGGTACAGGTAAACAAGGGCGTGGCTTTGGATTTGGCCATACCCTTTCACCATAGCCTAGTTTTAGTTCCCGTAGAAGGCGGCGAACGCGTACTTGGTCATGTGGGCCACGCTTGCACGGTGACCGTAGATTGTCTCGAATGAGATGATTTGCTTTCCGTCAATAGTTTTCCCGTAACAGGCATTGCACCGGCGTTGATCGTAGTTAGGAGCGTCGGGTTCAACGGGCGGAGAATCCATAGGACACTTGTTTTCTACGTAAGCGGGACAATTCATACGGGGAAGTTCCCAGGACTGACGGATGAGTTCATAGCGGCGACGAGCGAGGCGCGGTGGGCGACTTCCATGGACCGAAGCCATTCCCATGCCATCAGACAAGCTACGGAAGTCCGGATTCATGAGGAGCGCGACACCAGAAGGGGTAACAAATCCATTGCGGTTAAAGTCACCATCAGACATACAACCATCATAGGCCACGACGCCAATGACGCGTTTGCCGTTCAGAGTAGAGTGGAGGGCTTGGCGAAGGACGGGGCTGCCAGGGCCTTGGCAGGTAGCAGCGCTATGTCCACCAACCACGATGTCTTCAATATCGGTGTCTTGAAATCCAGGAATCTCTGTTCGCGCGGCGGCCATTGCGGCTGTAATGAAGCCAGATAAGTCGAATCGATTCATATAGCTACCCTCGCTGCCGATGTAGTAGGGCGCAGCCACTAGGACGTTTTTTGAGCCAGCGATCGGAGCGAGCGCCCCACGAATCGAAGATACCCAGCTACCACTGTCGGCGCGTGCCGCGTCTAATGTTGTTCCGTGGCTGTTAGCGCCATGAATGAATACGTAAAGATGGACACGTGGTCGAGCACCGGAGCGAAAGGCGCTTGTAAATCGAGTAGGGAAGAAGAGCTGTGATGGACTAGATTCCTGCCATCCACTGTCGCCGCTGGGTGGTCGATACATGAACCCGCGTTGAGTGATTTCTCCAGCTGCAGCCTGGGTATTTAGGTCTCCGGCGCGAGACACGTTCCCCCCACCGCCTGTACCAGCATCAGCGCTATTGCTGCATGGGCGAACGGTTGCTCCGTTTGGTGTCACTACAGTAAGTGTTACTCGGTGACTGGTTCCGTTTGGCTGCATGCCATTTTGGATTTCTTGGGCAGAAATGAACTTTCCGCCGGCTGATCCACCGCCTCCGGAATCATGAACAAGAAACCACTGCCCGTCTTGTGAGACGCCATGAATGACCATGAAGTGGGCGCCTCCGCGATGATCGGCGTCTGACATGGAATTTTGTTTCAGCATGCAGTGCTGACAGTAGAAGATCAACGGACGGCCGTTACGTACCTCGTTCGCAGCGCGCGTAGCATCGCTGAAAGATTCCTTGCTGAAGCCCTCCATGGTGGGTACGCGAGTCGTGACGGCATAGCCGTTACTTCCGGCGACACCTTGCGCGACTGTTAGACGCGCAGCGTCAATCGGATCAAACAGGTGAGATTGAGCGCGAGCTTGTAAACGAGTGAGTACGCCTTGACCTTCAGGATGTTGGGTAAGAGGAACAAGTTGATCGCCATTCCACATGTTCACATTTTGTGCGAGCGCACTGTCTCCAGGATTGCTCGTCATAACCCCGTAGTAGGCCATGATTTCAGCGAATGCGGTCACGCCACACCCACCATTTTTAAAAGTTTGTGTACATCCATTCACGATTGGCTGATGGAAGCCGGTACCACTTCGACCATCTCCATGACATGGATTATGCGATTCATTCTGAATGAGATTATTCCCATAGCTGATATTGCCCCACGGAGTGTCACCTTGAGCATAGCGACCTCGTAAAGGCAGAACTTGAAATTGCACGCCCTCGATCGTCTGATTGCGCGTGGCGGCTCCGTTCGACACACCGCAGTTAGGGGTATTTCCATTACTATATCCTCCTGAACTAAAGCCGGTTGCACTGGGGTTTCCTGTAAATTCACCGGTCTGTGCATAGGGTTGTTCTTCCTGGATTCGATTCACACGAATCGGATTCATGGTTACCAGTGCAGGGTTAATCGTTTTCAAAATCAAGTAGCTTGTCAAAAGCACCACGAGACCGATAATCGCATCGCTGATAATTTCCTTGCCATCTTTCACGTCCGGGAGAGAGGCGGCCAGCATGTAGCGAAATCCACCGTAGACAATCATGATGGCAGCTAAGATCGCCCCCAAGCCAACCGAGAGCCGATAAATTCCGGAGATGTACTGGGCAAGATAGGGGATGGAGATCATGCCCTCTTCTTCCACCGCTGGGGTGAATGTCACACCAGGAATCGGAACCGTTGGACGGGGTGTTATGGGTCGGAATGGTTGCGGAGTTGTAGGGGCAGTGCTTGGCGCCGTCTCGGTTGTTGGGGCAGTTGGTGCCGGGGTACTTGGGGTGGGTGTGGTGGGCGCTGGAGTTGTTGGAGCGGGGGATGTTTGCGCGAAACCGATAGTAGGGAAGAGGCTGCCAACGACAAATAGTCCGAGAATCCCGGCATGTGCCAGCGATCGAACGAAAAAGCGAGATCGGTTCATAAGCAGTAGATGCGTACGGTTAACGGGTGGTGTTTGGACGGGTAGCGAGAGTTTGTGCGATGAGGTCGGCTAATTCTTGTGCTTTGATGTAGCCGCTCACTACTTGATTCCCGACAAAGAGCGTTGGACTTCCGCTGATGCCGGATGAACGCGCCAAAGCCACCTCCGCCCGAATCGCATCTACATGTTTATTGGTATTGATGCAGTTATCAAAGTTCGTGAGGTCAAGACCTGCGTTTTGTGCCGCGGTGCGAACGCCTCGTCGATCGAGTTTTGCGGTTGCGAAGAGAGCGTCATGCATTTCCCAGAATTTTCCTTGGTCTTGAGCGCAACGTGCTGCAACGGATGGCAGAAGCCCATCCGTTTGTTCCGCATTCAAGGGTAGATCGCGCCAGACGAGTCGTGCTTGTGTTGGGAAGGCGGCCATAGCTCGGCGAACTTCTGGCTCTACCAAGCGACAGTACAAGCAATTAAAGTCAGCGAACTCAGTCACGACTAACGAGTTGGTACTAGTGCTTCCACGTGATGGATCGGATGAGCGAAGTGGAGGCAGTGTCACCTCGGTGGGGAGTGAAGCCTCTTGCCGCGCGATCTCGATCATGGCATCAACAGGATCAAGATAGGTAGATCGCTCAACGAAACGTCCCCAGGTAAAGAGTCCAATTAAGATGGTGAAAAATCCAACCAGGGCAACCACGGACCAAAGGTGCGAACGATTCGTGAACATGGACATAGTGTAAAGGGCGTGGAACTAGTTTGCGAATTGGGTGAAGAGCTCTGTGCCGATCTCGCCAAAATACTCTCCAGCCATGGCGGCGCCAATTGCGATTACTACATACGGCAAAATAGTGATCAGAAACGACACGATCGATCCAATAATGATGATGGGGATCGTTGAGTCCAAGATCAATGCCAAGAACAAATCCATCCGATCCACCTTGCGTAAGCCGGGGTTTTGTTCATAGGCACCGGGAGGTCTTCCGCCCATGCCGGGTACTTGAATAGCTCCATCCAAGATCATGCGATTGGCTACGAGGGCGTTTTGTTCGATCAGAGTTGTGATGGTCCCAACGCCCGTAAAAAACAGCAGAACTTTGCGACCACGCTGAATCCACTCCGCCATTTCCGAGGCGTTTCCTAAGCCGTTGGTCGTTTGTTGAGCAGGGTCTGGCTCTTGAAGCGGGGGAGGGCCGAGGGCTTGAAGCGCCTTCACGCGTTCCGCTTGTTGGAGTTGTTCGTAGTCCGTGTTGGCGGGAATTTGCCGAACGCTCAGGCCGCCGGATTCACCTCCACCGGCAGCACCTTCTGGAGTTGAGCTTGATTCACCCGTGCTTTGTGAGACGAATTGCTGTTGCCGTGCGAGACCTTGTTTATCGTTTGCTTGAAAGGCTTGGTTACGGGCTCTCACGGCTTCACGACTTGTAGGATCAATTTCTTCTTCCTCTTCATCACCGTTTGATGACGGTGCCTGTTGTTGCATGTACATGGCATCTAAGACGGAAGCATAATTATTGTCGTCGTAGTTCGGTTCACCGTCACCTGAATCGTATTCGTCGTCACCGGTCTGAGCATCATTCTGCTGATTCCCAATGAAGGCACCAAGATTCTGTGCTTGCTTGGTGCGAGCGGGATTAAATCCACCGCTCTGTGTCGCCGTGGGTTGTTGTGATGTGTTGCTTGAAAACTGAATGGGATTTTTTACGCCCGTATTTTGTGGAGTATAGCCACCAATGCGCGCCGGTAAGACGCTGGCAGCTGGTGGCGTAGCCGAATTTCCCACCGAAGAAGACGGTCGAGGCGGGGGAGTTCCACCTCCTCCGCGACGTCCAGCGGATGAAGCGCGTGGACTGCCTTGAGATAAAGACGGCATACAAAAAAGAACAAGCGTGGCTTGGTAGGAGTATACCCCACGAGTAGGGGTCTGACGAGGTGTTACGCGAGTTGTGGTTTGCCTTCTTTTACTTTAATCTGCCAGTTCTTTTTCTTCTTGGTCGTGAGGAGGGCGTTTGCGATGAGTGGTAGAATATCCTTCTCCACAACCCGACGGGCCGCTCGGCCACCTTCTTCGCTGGTTTTGGCCTGTCCTACGAGCCAACGGAACACGTCCTGCGAAACACGATACGTCATCTCATGAGATTCACGGGCACGATCCAAAATGGTCTGAGTTTCTCTGCGAACCAGGGCTTCCATCGCTTCCTGTTTCAATGGATGGAATACAACGACTCGATCAAAGCGATTGAGCAGTTCTGGTCGGAAACGTTCTTTGAGCTGTTCATGAACCCGTGCCTCAAAGTCATCGTTCGATGAAGCTCGACCAAAACCGAGTGAGCCTCGTGTGAGCTGGTCAGCACCGACGTTTCCTGTCACGACCACGTAGGCGTTTCGCAAGGAGATGCTCTTGCCGGTAGCATCCGTCAGCTGACCCTCTTCTAGAATCTGCAACAAAAGATGCTGAACATCAGGGTGCGCCTTTTCAAACTCATCCAAGAGTAGAACGCTGTTTGGACGTTTACGCAGGGTGTCAGTCAGGCGATTTTGCTCGCGATAGCCTACGTACCCGGCAGGGGAGCCCAAGAGTTTCGAGACGGTATGCGCCTCTGAGAACTCTGACATGTCGAGACGATGAAGAGCTTCTTCTTTGCCGAAGAGCTCTTTGGCGAGGACGCGAGCAAGCTCGGTCTTTCCAACGCCGGACGGACCAACAAACAAGAAGCTGGCCTTTGGTCGACGAGGATCAGATAACCCAAGACGCGAACGCTGAATGGCTTCAGCGACGGCTTGCACGGCCTTGGTTTGTCCGAGTACGGCCGTACTCAAGCGACCCTCTAAGCCACGCAGAGCTTCGCGTTCTGCTTGCTGAATCGAAGACAGGGGGACGCGCGACAGTCGGGCTACAACGGAAGCAATATCCTCTGCCTGTACGACAATTTTCTTGGCCTTGCCGCGATTCTTTTTGCGATCGGAGGCATTCGACGCATCACGTTTATTGTTCACGTGAGCAGCGGCTTCGTCTAGCAGGTCGATGGCTTTGTCTGGAAAGAAACGATCGGTGAGATAGCGCTCAGCTAATCGTACAGCGGCATCAAGGGCTTCTGTATGATAGGTGATCTTATGATGGGCTTCGTAACGATCCTTGAGACCGTTCAAAATCTGGCGCGTGGTTTCTTTGTTTGGCTCTGGGACATCTACCGGCTGGTAACGTCGTTCAAGGGCTGCATCGGGCTCAATGTGCTTCTTGTACTCATTCCAGGTCGTGGCCCCAATACAGCGAACTTCGCCACGAGCTAAGGCTGGTTTCAGCATGTTCGCGGCGTCTAGCGAGCCTGAAGTCGAACCAGCCCCAACAATGGTGTGGATTTCATCGATAAACAGAATCACGCTTGGATCTTCCTTGGCTTCATCAATGAGTTGTTTTAAGCGCGCTTCAAACTCGCCACGATACATGGTGCCGGCGATGAGGAGCGCTAAGTCGATCGCAAACAAGCGCTTTCCTTTGAGGGGAGTGGGAACTGTATTATTCGCTAATCGCTTGGCGAGCCCTTCTGCGATGGCGGTTTTTCCAACGCCCGGTTCACCGAGCAAGATCGGATTGTTCTTGGTACGACGACACAGGATTTCTGTGACACGGTCGATCTCCTGGTCGCGTCCGATCACAGGATCGAGCGCCTCAGCAATCTTCGGAGAAGACAGCTCACGAGCGAAGACTTCCAGGGCCTTCGGCTTCTTTTCTTTTGAGCGTTGTGTCTGGGCTTCAGGCTGTTCTTCTTGGACCACTTCCTCGCCGCCTTGTTCTTGATCCATGCGTTTGGCAACGTCTGGGAAGCGTGAGGTTGATTTCAAAACGTTCACGACTTGACCACGCAAAACGATTGGGCTCACATTTTGCAAACGAAAGAAGGTGGTGAGGCTCTCGATCGGCAGATCTAACAGGGCAAACAAGAGGTGCTCGGTGCCGATATATTTATGCTCATGGAAATGCGCGGTCAGCACGCTCTTCTCGAGAATATGCTTTACATCTTGCGAGAGGTCGAGGGTGAGTGAGCTCGTTTGTGCAGGTGTTTCACCGGTAAGAGTAAGTCCTTTGAAATGCTGGACAGCTTGTTCTTGTGATACACCTGCTTTTAGCAAAATCTCGCCACCAATACAGCCACGTTCCTCAAGGAGTCCAACCAATAGGTCGCCAGCTTCGAGCGTGCCACGCCCTTGCTGCAACGTGAACGACAGCGCCTTTTGCAGCGCTTCTTTCAGGTGATTGGTAAACCGGGTGATGAGCTCAGCTTGGAACATAGAGGGAGATTATGCGGTATTGCTGCGTAAACGTTTGATCCGTTCGTCGATCGGTGGATGGGTTGAGAAGAGATGACTGATGCGTTGCATGATCGACGGTGACGAGCCTTCTGGATTGGCGATCCAGAGATGAGCGGTTGCGGTCGAAGAACGCGAGATGGCGATGCCGGAGCTTCGGATCTTTTCGAGGGCACGAGCGAGGCCTTCAGGATAGCGGGTCAGAAGAGCGCCGCTGGCGTCGGCCAGGTATTCGCGTTGACGACTGATGGCGAGTTGGATGAGCTGGCCAATGATCGGGGAGATGACGATGAAGATGATCCCCAGAATCATGAGCAGATTTCCTCCGCCCCCTTCATCATTGTCGCGTCGGCGGCGTCCAAAAAATGCGTTTCGGAACATCCAGTCTCCAAACAGACTGAGTACTCCAACCAAGACGGCTGCAAGGAGCATGATCTTGATGTCTTCGTTTTTGATGTGGGAGAGCTCGTGAGCGATCACGCCTTCCAGCTCTTCGTTTTCGAGGGCCTGGATGATCCCGGTAGTGAGGGCGATGGAGGCGTGCTTTGGATCACGGCCTGTGGCAAAGGCGTTCAACGCTGGATCTTGAATGATGTAAATCTTGGGCATTGCTTGGCCAGCCGCGATCGAGAGGTTTTCGACCAGATTCCAGATGTAGCGATTCTCTTCACGATTCTGGAGGGCTTGGGCGCCATTCGACCAGAGCACCATTTTATCACCAAAGAACCATCCGAAGAGGCTATAGCCAAGGGAAATGATCAGGGCGAATATAAGTCCTTCGTACGAGCCGCTTTGGCTCACGAAACCGTACACATAACCAACCCCGGCACAGACGCCGATGAATAACGCGATCAGGAGCGCACTCTTTCTTCGATTGGAGGCGATTTGGTTATACATTCAAGAGTTGACTGGGGTTAGAATGTGACTTTCGGATTGGCGCGCTCAGCCTCATTTTCCAGTTCAAAGAAATTACGTGCTTGGAAGCCAAGACTATTTGCGATGAGATTGGTAGGGAAGACCTGGAGCTTGGTGTTGAAGTCGCGCACCATGCCGTTGAAGAAGCGGCGAGCTGCCTGGATCTTGTTCTCGGTGTCAGAGAGCTCATCTTGGAGCTTTAGGAAGTTCTCGTTCGCCTTGAGCTCCGGGTAGGCCTCACTTACAGCGAAGAGTGTTTTTAGGGTACCGGTTAAAGTGTTCTCAGCGGCTTCACGTTCAGCGGGGGATTTGGCACCCATCGCGGCGCTGCGTGCGGCGGATACGTTTTCAAACACCTTTGACTCGTGGGTGGCGTAGCCTTTGACTGTGTTTACCAAATTTGGAATGAGGTCATAGCGTCGCTTAAGTTGTACGTCGATGTCCGACCAGCCTTCGTCGACTTGGTTGCGTAGACGGATTAATCCGTTGTACGCCGTCATGACCCACAGACCGATCAAAACGATCAACCCTAGCAATATCCAAAGTGGTAGCATAGTACTATAATCATACCGATCTATGGCCAACTCGTCATCCCCGTTTAAGTCCTATGATATCCGTGGGTTGGTAGGGAGTGAGATAACGCCTACATTTGCCGAAAAGCTCGGCAGAGCATTGGTAGAGGTGGTTCATCCGAAAAAGACGCTGATTGGCTATGATATGCGCGAGACGTCGCCTGTTTTGGCTGAGCGTTTGATAGCTGCGTTGCTTGAAAAAGGGGTGGACTGCATCGATATTGGTCTTTGTACAACAACTGTGTTCTATGATGCAATTGTGGCTAGAAATGACGTAGATCTTGGGGTGATGGTGACGGCCTCTCATAATCCAGCGGCCTACAACGGCTTCAAATTATGCAGACAGGCCGCGGTTCCCATCGGTTCAGGGTCGGGAATGGAAGAGATCGAGCGAGCCTGGTTCAATGAAGAACAAAATAATGGTTCAATAAGTGAAAAGCAAGGGGCCTGTTCCAGGGCGGAGGGCGTGGTCGATGCGTACCTTGATAAGGTCTTCGAACGACTGCCTGACGGAGGGGTTGCCTTGAAAGGACTTGCTCCCGGTTCGCTTAAGATCGTCGTTGATACGGGGAATGGTATGAGTGGTTTGACTCTGCCGGCGCTTACGTCCCGCATTCCAGGATTGGAGGTCATCCCTATGTACTACGAGTTAGACGGTACGTTTCCCAATCATGAGGCGAACCCGCTGCATACGGAGACGCTCGACCAGCTCCGAAAGCGAGTTGTGGCGGAAGGAGCGATGGCTGGTTTTGCCTTCGATGGCGATGGTGATCGAATGGGGGCGGTCGACGAGAAGGGGGATATCGTGCCCGGTGACTTGCTGACAGCGCTCCTCTCGCAGCAGATGCTTCTTTCGGAGCCGAACGGACTGGTGCTCTATGACCTCCGTTCTTCGTGGTCTGTGCGAGAAGCGATTGAACAAGCAGGCGGCCGAGCGGAGATGTGTCGTGTGGGGCATGCGCATATCAAGCGCCAGATGCGGGAGAAGGCGGCTTTGTTTGCTGGGGAGCTCGCCATGCACTTTTATTTTTCAAATTTTGGATATTGCGAGGCGAGCGAGTACGCCATGCTGTTGCTGTTAAATGCTTTGCAAGTGCCGGGTACGTCTTTATCTTCTCTTTGGCGACCGTTGTTGAAGTATGCGCATTCCGGTGAACGAAATTTCCGATTAGGCGAGCCGGCTGCGGCTGTATTGGAGCGTGTGAAAGAACGATATGCTTCACTTGCGACGTCAGCGACAAATATGGACGGTCTACGGTATGAGTTTTGTGACCCTATCCACCCCGAGAACGATTGGTGGTTAAGTGTGCGTGCATCTAACACGGAACCCTTACTTCGTCTAAACTTGGAAGCCCGCAATCAAGTCATTCTGAATGACAAGGTAAAAGAGCTCGAATGTGTTATTCTAGGAGGTGATGGTGCAGTCCTTTCGACCATCTAGTTCAGTTCGCCTCGCGCGACCAACTTTTAAACCACGGGAATCGGTGGCACCTTTTTCGTTTCGATTACGTTTTGTGCAGGCCGGATGTGTTTTGCTTGCCTTGGTGTTGGTGGTTCGTTTTTTTCAGCTACAGATTATGGAGCATGCGGTATATCAGCTTCTCGCTTCGGATCAGCACGACATGCGAGCTTCCCTTGAGCCGAATCGTGGGACGATCTATGTCCGAGATCAGTGGGATCAAAAGCTCTACCCCGTCGCTAAGGATCGCCCAGCTTGGAATCTATTCGCTGGTCCACGAGACATGAAGGATATGCGTGAAGTGGCTCGAGAGGCGGCGAGTCTTTTAGGTCAACCAGAAGAAGAGCTCTACGCGCGATTCACGGCGGCGAGTACGTCGGCTTACCTGCCGCTCGCGAAAGACATTCCTTTTGAAAGCGTGGAAAAAATTCGCGAGAAGGGTTTGCGAGGGTTATGGGTGGCGCATGGTTCAGCGCGTCTGTATCCAGAAACAGGCATGGGCGGTCAGCTGATTGGGTTCACGGTCAACAATGATCAGGGGATTCGTGAGGGCAGATATGGAATTGAAAGTTTTGAAAATAAACTCTTGGCCGGGGAGCCAGGTATGATCGAAGGGGAGCGTGATGCGCTTGGCCGTCGTCTTGCCTTTGGACAAGCCACGGTAAAGCCGCCGAAGAACGGAGCGGATGTTGTTCTCACGATCGATCGAAGCATCCAGCAGTTCTTGTGTCAGAAGATGCAGGAGGCGGTTGAACGGTATGAGGCTGAGGCAGCGACCTCAGTGGTTCTCGATCCAGAAACCGGAGCAATTTTGGGGATGTGTTCGTATCCGAACTTTCAGCCTTCCGAAGTAGGGAAGATCAAGAATATTGGGACCTTGAATAACCCCGCGACGTTTACTCCGTATGAGCCGGGTTCCATTTTTAAGGCGTTCACGATGGCGGCTGGTATTGAAGCAGGGAAGATTACGCCTCAAACGACCTACGTGGATAAAGGTCTTGAAATCATTGATGATCGACCAATCCGAAATTCCGATAAACTCGCTCATGGAACTCAGTCGATGGTGAAGGTTCTTGAGATGTCTTTGAATACGGGTACAATTTTTGTTCAACGCCTTGTCGGAAAAGAGAATTTTAAAGCATATATACAGCGCTTTGGTTTTGGAGAAAAAACCGGTGTTGAACTGCCTTCAGAAATGAAGGGGACTCTGGCTAACCTCGATCGTAAGGGGCAGGTGTTCGTCGCTACTGCCTCCTATGGTCAGGGTATTACAACGACTCCACTTCAGCTGGTGGCAGCCTACGCGGCGCTCGCGAATAACGGCACACTTATGAAGCCCTATATCGTCCAGGAGATTATTCAAGATGGGGTAAGCCAAAAAACCAAGCCTCAGCCGGTGCGCGAGGTTGTCAGCTCGCGAACGGCTCGTCTTGTGACCGGCATGTTGGTGAATGTCGTCGAGAATGGTCACGGTAAGCGCGCGGGTGTGCCTGGGTACTATGTGGCTGGAAAAACAGGCACAGCTCAGGTGGCAGATCCAAAAAATGGAGGATATCTTCCATCCACGATCACGATTGGTTCGTTTGCGGGCTACGCACCAGCCGATCACCCAAAGTTTGCCATGATTGTGAAGATCGATAAGCCAAAAACCGTCCAGTTTGCTGAATCTTCAGCCGCGCCGATTTTTGGGGAAATCGCTCAGTTTTTGCTGTCGTACTTTCATGTTGAGCCGGATCGTCCATTGCCGAAAAATCCCTGATTTTCTACTATGATTTTCTATGTCTCTCCGCGCATCCTTGGAACGTTGGTTGGGCCAACAGTCGAAGAAGGTGTTGCAGCGTGAACGGCCGTTTGTCATTACGGTGAGTGGGGCCGTCGGAAAGACGACGACCAAACGAGCGATTGGGGCGATGTTGGCGTGTCATGAGAATACGGCTCCTTTCCGTGTGTCACCGAAGAGTTATAACAATGAGTTAGGCGTGCCGCTCACAGTCTTTGGACACGATGCTCCGGGACGTTCATTTAAGGCCTGGTTCGATTTGCTGTGGGATGGGTTTGTCTATGGGAACGGTCTCAAGCGTCTTGGTGTGAAAACGTTTGTATTTGAGATTGGGGCTGATAAGCCGGGTGACTTGGACTACCTGCTGGGTTTGCTGACTCCAGACATTGCTGTGGTGAGTGCGGTCGTGCCAGATAATGAAGGCCTCACGCCAGTGCATACGGCGAACTATCCGTCAGCGGAAGCATTGATCGAAGAGGAGTCGCAACCGGTTGTTCGTACGCGTCCCGAAGGAACCGTGATTTTGAATGCGGATGATAAGCGTGTATTTGCCATGCGTCATGCGACGCGAGCGAGCTGTTTAACCTTTGGTTCGTCCGATGGGAGTGACGTTCAACTTCTGGGTCATACGGTTCTGACCAAGGCGACTGATCATGGTGATATTCCAACGGGGATCCAGTTGCGTTTTCGTGTCCTGCATCACGAGGAGTCGTTCATTGTTGGTGGCGTCTTTGGTCGATCGGTGGCGTATGCGGTCGGGGCTGCGCTTGCGACGGCGATTGCGCTTGATTTTACGCCGGATGAGTATCGGAATTTTGCCCAATATTTTCAGCCATATCCAGGTCGTACGCGCATCATTCCGGGTATCAAAGGAACGACGTTGTATGACGACACGTATAACGCCTCGCCGTCAGCCGTTTTGGCCGGTCTACGTGACTTAGCGGAGACACGGGTTAGAGAGGGGCAGCGCAAGATCGCATGTGTAGGCGAGATGCGAGAACTCGGTCCATCGAGCGATCAAATGCATCGCTATATTGGAGCCGAAGCGGGACGACTTGGAATTGACCATTTGGTGGTGTGTGGTAGGATGACGCGGGATTTAGCGGAAGGTGCGTACGCCAATGGACTGCCTCAAGACCGGGTGCACGTCTTTGAGGATGTGCCTGAGGCGG
>CAZENZ010000020.1:9209-17720 GCA_964513705.1 uncultured Gammaproteobacteria bacterium | reverse complement strand
ACTGCTGGCAGCGAGGAGTCGTCGGGCGAGCGCTTCTCCAGCGCCTTGTCCAACGCCTCGCGAGATCCCAGCGCCTCGCGCCTCATCTTCCTCTCTTCCCGTCTTCTGCTCATACGTTGGCCCTCCTGGCCGTGCCCCACGTCTGCCCTGACGTGAGTTGTAGTAAAGACTGTTCCGATCAGGTTGCGTCGTCAAGTTGGATTTGGATTTTTTGAATGAGTGTTTCAAGGCCCTGCTTGGTATGAGCTGAGACGAACACGGGGGAGTAGGGCTTGTACTTTTTCAGAAGGACTGCTGTAGGGAGGCGTTTTAGTTGATCAATTTTATTGAAGACATAGAGTTTTGGAGTCTCATGGACTCCGAGCTCGTCGAGAATCGTTTCTACTTCTTGAATCTTCGCCTCGCGGTGTGGATCGCTTACGTCAATGACGTGCAGAATGAGTTCTGCATCAATCGTTTCATCGAGCGTGGAACGAAATGCTTGAATGAGCTGTGGGGGTAGGTCTTGAATGAAGCCGATCGTGTCCGAAAGGAGCACCTCTTGGCCTTGTGGCTTGCCCTCGGCGGTTGGTGCTCGTTCGATCCAGAGTTTTCCAATACGTGTGTCGAGCGTTGCAAAAAGCTGATTAGCAACATACGCGCCTTTACGGGTGAGCGCGTTCAAAAGCGAAGACTTACCAGCGTTGGTGTAGCCGACGATTGAGACGGTCTTGAGGCCAAGTCGATCACGTCGCGCACGATGGCCGGCGCGTGAAACCGCGACTTTTGCAAGTTCTTTTTTGATCTGGTCTTCTTGTGCAGCTAAGTGCCGCTTCATGATCTCGGTATTGGTTTCGCCTTGGCCGCCGCGACCACCGATACCACCAGACTGCTGCATAAGCTCAAGTCCCATGCCGAAGATGCGTGGACCCATGTGTCGGATAGCGGCGAGTTTGATCTGTAACTTTGCTTCAGCTGTTTTGGCGTGCTTGTCGAAGATCTTAAGAATCAGGTCGACACGATCCCAAGCGCGCAGCTTGTGTTTACGTAGGACTTCACCTAGCTCAAACATCTGCTTTGGTTTAAGCAGGTTATTCACGATGACAAGTTCGCACGTTTCTTCTTTTGCGAGCTGAATGAGCTCTTCAATTTTTCCTGGGCCTATGTAGGTACGATAGTTGGGAACTGCGCGTTTTTGGAGCAGTTTTACGACAACAATACCACCATAGGTTTTGGTGAGTGCGTCGAGTTCTGTGAGGCGACGTTCAGCGGTCGCTTTTGTCATGTCAGGCGGAATGACATCAATCAAAATCGCCCGAGGAGTAAGGCTAAGACGTTCCATTGCTCCAACCTAGAATGAAATCAGAAAGCGAACAAGTCCGACCATCGCAATAATCGCCCAGATAATGTTGAGAAGAACTGGTGGAATATCGTGATGGATGTAGGCTTCTATTAGAAGCGTTAATGATCCAACGAGGTTCAATGCGAAATACAGCGGTTGATTTGTTTGAAGGACGCCGAAGCTGTTCAACATGTACGCCAGCAAAACAGCGACAACGCCAACCCAGCCAATGATGGCGAGAAGTGGTTGGCTCTGCTCACGTTTTTTTGTGCGTTTCATATACCTACGATGGCCACGGCTTAGGCTTTTCCAGCGCTTCCGAACAGTTTGATCTTTTGTCGGGCGACTTCGGTCATGAGAAGGGAGGCAGGGGTTAAAAATTTTCTTGGATCAATCACTTTTGGGAGTTCATCAATCGCTTCGCGAATACCGGCGGTGAAGGCAAGACGCAAGTCAGTGTCGATGTTTACCTTAGAAATCCCAAGTTTTATGGCTTGTTTGATGTCTTTGTCGAGCACACCGCGCGCTTCGCCAAGTTTCGCGCCATGATGTTCTGCGAGATCGATCAGGTCTTCGCGTACGCCTGAAGCACCGTGGAGTACGAGCGGGAGTTTTACTTTCTTAGCGATGAGCTCAAGACGTGCGAGATCGAGGCGAGGGAGGCCCTCAAATTTATAGGCACCGTGTGCCGTACCGATTGAGATGGCGAGACTGTCGCAGCCGGTTTCTTTGGCGAATTCAGCGGCTTCGGTTGGATTGGTGAGAAACGCTTCGGCAGCGGCGACTGAAACATGATCTTCGACGCCGCGAATGGCGCCAATCTCGGCTTCGACGGATACCTTCTTTGCATGTGCCCAGGCGACAACCTTCTTGGTAGCGGCGATGTTTTCTTTGAAGGGGAGGCGTGAAGCGTCGATCATGACGCTGGTGTACCCGCTATCCATGGCTTGTTTGATGATCTTGAGATCTTTTCCGTGATCAACGTGAAGGACGATAGGAATCTTTTCCTGAGCGGCAACACGCACCATGCTGATGAGATAGTCCATTCCGGCGTATTCGATCGCGCCTTCACTGGTCGCGACGATGATCGGGGATTTGAGTTCGACGGCTGCTTTTAATACCGCCTTTAACATTTCAAGATCGTTGATATTGAAGGCGGGAATTGCGAAGCCTTGTTTGCGGGCACGCTTGAGGAGAGGGGCGGAAGGAACGAGCATAGGCGCGGTGGGGTAAGGGTTGTGGCGAGTCTCTAAAACGTTTTCGGTTGGATTTTTTTGTGCTTCTTGAGTAGTCGTTCCAGTGTTTCTTGGTGAGGAAGTCCCGCATGTGGACCGACTTTTAAGATGACTTGAGAACTCACTGCACTGCCGTGGCGCATCGCTTCGGCGATGGAGCCGGTGGTTTCTAAACCGTGCATAAAGCCCATAGCAAAACTATCACCCGCGCCAGTGCGTTCGATGGCTTTTCCAGGAAACGCAGGGCAGAAGTAGCGATCCGTGCCATCAAAGGCATAGGCGCCTTCTGCGCCATCGGTGATCACGACGAGCTCTGGACCCTGGCGTCGTAACCCTGCTAAGAGCAAACGAATGTCTTCATTGGTATTCAGTAATCGTTCAGCTTCTTGCTTGTTCACGAAGAGAACCCCACAACGTTCCAATACGGGCGTCAGTTTCTTCAACCCACGCTGAAGTTGAAACGTTCCAGGATTAAACCCCAATTTTGTATCTGGGTGTTTCTCAAGCCAGTTCAACATCTCTTTTTCGAGGGTTTCGTGACCTTTGCCGAGAGAGGTGTAATAGAGCCAGCGCGTCGATTTTAGTTTTGGAAAACGATAGGCACGTGGTTGGTGGTAGACCAAGATGGTGCGTTCGTCTTGGAAGTCGAGCACGGTATGGGCATTGGTTGGGTGCTTGGTGTCGTATTCGACGTAGCGCACATCAACTCTCTCTTCCTTCCAGCGATGGGCAATTTCATGGCCGAGCGTATCTTGTCCCAAGATACTTGCGATGGCGGTTTTCCAGCCTAGGCGACTCGCGCCAATGGCAACGTTCGAAGCGTTTCCGGCGGCGGGGATACGGGTCTGTGATTCAAGGGGGAGTTTTTCGCCAAATTTCATGCAGAGCAAGCACTCATCTTTTTTTATTTCGCAGGCAACGCTCGCTTCATGAATACGCAGGAAGGTATCGAGCACTGAATCACCAATTGTCACCAACTGGTAGGTTGGAGTCCGTCGAAAGAGCATAGATCGTGAAGTAGTGTATCATTGTCGTATGGCAACCATGCAAACCCCCACGGGGGAACCAAAGCTTGCGACCTTGTTTGTGCACGCAGCACCTCAGGGTTGGGAACGTCGGTGGGAGCTACTTCAGGAGATGCATTTCAGTCTCTTGGCTCACTTGGCGCATGCTTACGCGAAACAGGAACACGTTCCTATAGACAGTCAGAAACGCATTTTGCAGAAAATTATCCTTAGTACGACGATTAGTCGTTTAGAGTGTGAAGCAGATGAGTCGCCCCATGAAGACAGGACCCCATCAGGCGGCGATCTCCAGATGGAGGCGCTCCGTGAGGCGGGTCTATCGTTGGGGGATTTTATTCGTATTCAAGACGATAAGTATGTCTCACGATTCGACGAGGAGTGTTTTGCGATGGGGGATGAGCTACGTGCAGTCATGGATCTAGATGATGCGCGGGAAAAGACGCTCCGTTCACTCAAAGCAATAGAACGGGCCTTTCATGGCGTTTATTCGGATGTAGAACAGTACTTTTCGGAAATTCGGGCTGAGCTCCGCCAACGGAAGGAAGACTTTGAACGTAAGGCGGGCGAATATCATGCTGAACAGAATGGCTTGCGCTCTATCGAGCGAGCTCTTCAGCGGCTGGAGTCAAGTAAGGAGGGTGCTTCGCAAGAATTTCGGGCAGCGCGTTTATTCGGTCGCAATTAACATCTCGTGTTAGCGAAACCATTTCGCGAGACGCGGGCCTTGTTGGCTGGTATAGTTTGATTTGAGATCGGTGCCATACAAGCGCTCTGGCGGTGCGACCATGTGTTCGTACACCATAAGACAAATTGGCTGGCCATCGCGTAACACGAAATCGTGGCTATAGGCTTCGACTTCGAGTACGCCAATCGTTCCGCGATCTTTATCTTCCGTCTGCCAACCCCATCCTGGATCAAAGAATCCGGCGAAGTGCGAACGAAACTCGCCTTTCGATGGATCATACGGAGCCATTTCGCAGGCGTAGTCTGGTGGTACGATAATGCGTTCCTTGGTGGAGAGGATATAAAATTCTTCGGGATGCAGGACGAGTTCGCCGCTGGCTGTTTTAAAAACCGGGTCAAAAAATGCTTCGGGATCGTGATCAAATTTGGCTGTATCAAGAATAGCGGAAGCAGCGCGCTTAGCTTTCCAGCCGATAATGTCGACAGAGGCAAGATCGATCGTCATGGTCACGCCTTTGCTCACCGTTGCGTCTGTCGCTGGGAGTGCGAGACCGTCACCGTTACGCAAGACATGGTAGCGGTCGTAGATCATACGGTGCTCGAGGGCATCGAGACGTGCGTCCCCATAGAAGAAGCGCATCTGGTTGATGCGATCGCCAGGGTGGAGCTGAATCGGGAACGACTTTGGGACGAGTTCGATCCAAAGTGAGCCCTGATAGCCAGCCGGGACTTCGTCGAAACGCGCAACGCCATCAACCAGTAGGCGTCCACGTAAATTGATACGTCCCGAAGAGCTCTTGTTGCTGGTGAGCGCGTGAATGCCGGGCGGAAGCGCTACACGTTCGGCGAGTTCGATGAGGTAGATACCATCGCGCTCAAGCGGACGATCCGGATGATGCTGAAATAGAGCGCCTTGCTGGACAACAGAGGCGATGGTTTCACCGGCACGGGGCAGATATGACCCACGCATGCGATAGATTTTGTCGGTGATGGTGAGATCGATCGAAGCAGGTTGGATGTTTTCAATTGTGCCGCCCTGGATATAGCCTGCCGAGAGCATCTCACGGATCATCTGGTAGGGAAGTGCGCCCTGTCGCGGTTTCATATGGGCGAGACCATAGCGGCCGTGCCGGGCCTTGGGTAGAGGATAACCTCAAGAGAAGTGTGGATGAAAACGCAAAGGGACCAGTTTATTTTGCTGGTCCCTTCGCTTGTGTGTGTGGGTTTTTCTCAGTCACAGAGGATAAGTCGTGCTTATCCGCTCTGGTCGAGGCCGGGGTGGGGGTAGGTTCCCACCCCGGCGCGGTCGTGTGCCGAGGAGCCGTTCGGCTCTCAGCCCGCGCCCTTGGGCTTGCCGGGGTTGCCCTGGCGGTCGCGCTGCTTCGGCTGGTAGTTGTACCAGGGCCGCTGCGTGTCCGACTGTCGGTGCTCCGGCGCGGCGGTGTACCGCGCGCCGGCCTGGAGGCTCGTCGCCCTCAGCACCTGCGCGCTCGGACTCCCGGTCGTCTCCGCGTCAGCGTCGCCGCCGAAGGAAGCCGCTCGACCCAGGTACCCGCTGCCCGTCTGCTGTCCGTTGTCCATCGTCGTCCTCCGTCCATCTCCAGCGTTGTGCAGGCTTGCGCCGCATACCGAAGTGGACCTAGCATCATCTCATATTTTGTTATTTTTGTCAATCTTTGTGGGCTTTTTGTATAAAACAAACGATTCGCTTGACGGTTGCTTGGATGATTTGTCATGATCTCCTTATCTCTGGCCTCACCACCCAGCGCTGACAAAACAAGAAAAAAGCGCCCTACCTATGAGTAGGGAAGCCGGGTGGAACCGCCCGATCGTCGTCCCAGCCAACGATCCAGGGTCCCAGCAGACACATCGCTTGTGTGTTTGCTGGGATTTTCTGTTTTATTCACTTTTTTCTTCGTATGCAGCAAGAACAGCTTGAGCATTTCCGCCATTCGTTGGCGCATTTGCTCGCCGCCGCCGTCATGGAACTCTGGCCGGACACCAAGCGCACCATTGGTCCAGCGATCGAACATGGCTTCTACTTTGATTTTGAGTTCGCGAAGCCCATCTCGGACGCCGATCTTCCCAGGATCGAAGCCAAGATGCGGGAACTGATGCCATCTTGGACGTCATTTGAGCGTCACGAAATGTCTCCGGAATCTGCTAAAAAAGAATATCCGGGGAACCAATACAAGCATGAGCTCATCGATGAGTTCTCCTCGCAAGGTCAGACGCTGACGTTCTATAAGTCCGGAGCTTATTGGGATTTGTGTCGTGGGGGCCACGCGGAGGGGATTAGTCATCTTGATCCTCACTGTTTCAAGCTCACGAAGATCGCCGGTTCGTATTGGCGCGGTAATGAAAAGAACGCCCAACTCACCCGTATCTACGGCGTTGCGTTTCCAACGAAAGAAGAGCTCGAAGCGCATCTTAAAATGATGGAGGAGGCAGAGAAACGCGATCATCGTAAGCTCGGCAAGGAATTGGGGCTCTTCATTTTTTCCGATCTGGTTGGTCCCGGCCTCCCGCTCTGGACCCCAAAGGGAACGGTCATGCGCGAAGTCTTGAATGATTTTGTGTGGAGTTTACGCAAGCCCTATGGCTATGAGCGCGTGACGATTCCTCATATCACGCGAAAGAATCTCTACGAAACTTCTGGGCACTGGGCGAAGTACGCCGATGATTTGTTCAAGATTCGTACTCGCGAAGATCACCTGTATGCGATGAAGCCGATGAACTGTCCGCACCATGCGCAGATCTACGACAGCGAACCCCGCTCCTATCGCGAACTACCGGTTCGGTATGCGGAAACAACTATGGTCTACCGTGATGAACAATCTGGTGAACTATCGGGTCTGTCGCGTGTGCTCTCGATTACGCAAGACGATGCGCACGTGTTTTGTCGTGTCTCTCAGATCCGTCAGGAGGCAGAGATTGTCTGGAACATCATCACACGGTTCTATGAGGCTTTCGGTTTCAAGCTCGTGCCACGTTTATCGCGTCGTGATCCGGCCAAACCGGAGAAATATTTGGGTAGTACTCAAGATTGGGACAGAGCAGAGGATGCGCTTCGTGAAATTCTGACCGCCAAAGGCGCTGATTGGATCGATGGTCCTGGTGAGGCGGCATTCTATGGGCCGAAGATTGATTTCATGGGTATGGATGCAATTGGTCGCAAACACCAAGTCGCAACCATCCAGCTCGACTACATGCAGCCAAAGAATTTTGGATTGACCTGTATCAATGAGCAAGGTGAAAAAGAGCCCATCGTCATGATCCATTGTGCCATCATGGGTTCGATTGAGCGCTTTATGAGCGTTATCATTGAGCATTTTGGTGGCGTCTTCCCGCTTTGGTTGTCGCCGGTGCAGGTCGCGGTACTTCCGGTGGCTGACCGTCATGTCGATTTCGCGAAGGGCTTGGCCAAGGAGCTGCGTGCAGCGGGCTTGCGCGTTGAAGTCGATGACTCAACCGAATCCGTTGGCAAGAAGATCCGCGGAGCGGAAAAAGGAAAGATGCCTGTCATGCTTGTCGTGGGGGACAAAGAGATGGAATCGGGCGAGTTGACCGTGCGTCGTCGCGGTCAGTCCGATCAAGCGCTCATGAAAAAGGCTGAATTCATTGAGCAGATGCAGAAGATGGTTGAGGAGAAAACAGTATAATAAGGAAATACGACCCGTGCTCAAGGCAAAGCCCCTGCAAACGCAGGGGTTTTGTTATCCACAGACTCATCCACAGGTGGCTCAAGCCACTAGTATTTTAATACACTGCTCATTAATTGGCTCAATGAAGAGAAAATAGATGTTGAATTCTCGCCTATCTGACGCGCGTGGTAAAGTGAATAACGTAACTTATTTAATTTCTTTTGATCATTTCAACGTATGGCCAAGCCAGGGGAAGGACCTAAGCACGAAGAGAGTATTATCGTTCCAGAGTTGGGGAAGATGAATGCGGAAGCTAATCAGCGAGCTGCTGACGAAGCGCGTGGCCGTGAGGCGGTTGCGAACGCGGCGAAATATTTTGGTGGTCTTTGGAATAAAGCCAAGGCTGCTGTGCAGCCCGTGGGCGAAGCGTTAGCGAAAGTACCTGGCCTTGCCGTTAAAGGTGGTGCGATCGGCGTGGGTGCTGGTATCCGTGGTGCTGAGGCTGCGGTTCAAACGGGTCGTGATGTGAAACATCATCTTACCGATAACATGATGAATCGCTCTGAAGTGGTTGGTGCAGCTCGCGCAGCGAAGCATCAGCT
>CAZENZ010000020.1:0-9109 GCA_964513705.1 uncultured Gammaproteobacteria bacterium | reverse complement strand
CGCTCAGAGGTTGTTCAGGCGGGTAAGGCGGTCGGACGTAAAGCAGTCGAAGCTGCTGGCGCTGTTGCCGGTGCCGCTGTCGCTGCCAAAGATCACCTCACTCGCGACATGATGAATCGCTCTGAAGTGGTTGGTGCAGCTCGCGCAGCGAAGCATCAGCTCATGGATGATATCGGCAACCGCTCAGAGGTTGTTCAGGCGGGTAAGGCGGTCGGACGTAAAGCAGTCGAAGCTGGCTCTGCTGCGGTTGGCGCTGCTGTCGAAGTTGGAAATGCTATCGATCGTGAAGCGCAGAAAGCAGCGCGTAGCATTGAGCGTGGAGTGGCTCAGGCTCAAGCGGATTTCCGTGGGGCAGTGAATGGAGCGAAGGCTCACTTAGAAGGGTTGAAGAACGTGGCGCGTGTTATGGGATCGGCTGCAGCCGGCGCCTTTGAAGCTGGTAAAAATCAGTCGCTTCAACAGCAGTTTGAGGCGCAAAAGCAACAACTGGATGCTCAGTGGGATGGATATATGAACCAATGGGCACAGATGTCTCCTGAGCAGCGCCAGGCGGCGTGGGACGGAATGGATAACACACAGAAGTTTAATTGTAATGCGGCCTACGCACGTGCGACTCAGCGTGCGGCTGAAGCACAGCGTGCGGCAGAAAGAGCAGAGTATATGAGTGATTTGAGCGATTTTCAAACTAAAACGCGTGCGGCTGAAGCACAGCGTGCGGCTCAGACTCTAGTTGGTGGTGGCATGGCATAATTCAGACTGTCCATAACTTCTCATTGATCTTTTTTCCCAACGTATGGAACTCGACTTTCGTGCCCTCTTGAGCAGTCTGCCTGGTGATGAAGAGCAGGTGCAGGAATTCTTGAATCGCTTCGACGCGGAAGGTCCTTCGTCTGAGCTCTATAGCGAAGTGGCAGATTTTCTCCAAGCTCGTATGGACGCAAACTTGGACGTTATGGGCGCTCCTAAGGCAGACGAGAACAATCCAGAGCTCATGAAGGCGGCTCAGGAAGTAGCTAACAAAACACAGGCGGCGCTTGAACAGTTTGAGGCGGCGATGGCCGGCTTCGAAAAACAGGCCAACACGCTCGTTCGTGATACGGCGAGTAAGTACGATGACGCTGACGCAGACGCGATCCGTAAGGGGATCAGTGGTTCCTAGGCCCTCTCGTCAACAAAATAGATAAGCTTCAGAAAAGCTCCCATTAGGGAGCTTTTCTTGTATTTTTTGACAAAAAACGAAATATTTGATTATATCACCGGCTCTCTCGCCATTTCCACCAAGCTCCCGTCGGAGCATCTCAGAGGAGAATCACCGCGTGAACAGCTCTACCGCAACGATCCACGCCTCTGGTGCGGACGGTCCTACGTCCGTCACCGCGACCGAAGGCCGCCCGGGTGCACCCGAGCCTCCCGGTTCCGATCACGACGACTCACCTGGGGGAGCGCATGCTCCGTCGTCGCCGATCGGGCTCTACGCCCACCCTGAGGCCAAGCCTCCGAACCCGTTCGCCACAGCCGTGTGGTGCGGGTGTTCCCTCTTCGCCCTGCTTCATGGCGGGGCGCAGATCCTGCGAGGGCAGTTCTTCGCTTTCGTCGAGATCGTGGCCGCGCTCGGATCGTTCTGGTACTTCGGGGCGGTCCACCGTTTCGCCCAGGCGATCACGCGGACAAAGCGGCGTGACGAAACAGACCTCTCCATCAAGCCGCCGCCCGCGGTCGAGTCGGCCACCGTGCCAGTCCCCGTCGACATCTCGGTGCCCGCTCCCGCTGTCTCCGTCATCGACTACGTCGCCGTCGAGATCCTCGACGGGCGACCGGTCGTGGTCGTCCCGACCCCGCTCGAGCCGGCGAACCCCAAGCGCTGGCTCATTCTCCGGCGCGCCACGGACTCGTCGCGGCGCCACGTGCTGCCTGCGATCCCGTACAACCACGCCTGGTGGTTCGGTGCCGCGAAGTTCTACGTGCGGCGGGATGAGCGAGGGTTCTATGTGATCCCCGGTCACCCCGACGACGTCGTGAAGCCCCGCGACGTGCAGCGGCTCGTCGATGAGCTGCCGGTCCAGGTAGGCGAGTACGAGCTCGTCATCACGGCCGTCGACTTCGCGAACTGAACGCGCAGAGCGTCACCACGACAACGCTCCGCGCACACATCTATCGCCGTAAAGACGACCCTCGTCTCGCGGTTCCGCAGGGATAGATGACGCCTAAAAAACGGGGCACCTGCGACCCCCGTTTATGTGAGATTCTTCACACGAGAAGGATCCCAGATACAGCAAAGCCCACGCTCGAAAGAGCGTGGGCTTTTGTGTTCGGTGAAAACGATCGCTTACTGTTTCTTTTTATCGATTGTCTCTAGCTTGAGCTTCTTGAAAAAGAAGTATACGACGGCGGACACGATGACGAAGTCGATAAACACCGCGAGGAAATTCCCGATCATGATTGGCCCGAGGTGAAGAGCCTTTAGCCCCTCGGTTGATCCGAAAATCAAGCCGATGGCTGGTTGAATGAGATCCTGTACGAGTGACGCGACAACTTTGCTCACAGCGCCGCCGAGAATAAACCCAATTGCCAACCCAACGATGCCTTGTTCGCGAATAAAGGTTGTGAACTCACTGATACGCTCTTTGAGATACATAGTGGCCAGAGTATACAAAAAACCCCGGCCGATGGGCAGGGGCTTCTGTGTGTTGGGTAACTAGCCCTTCACGATTTTCTCGAACACGTTTGGATGCTGTGCGGCGAGTTGCGACAAGATCTTGCGATCGAGGGCAACATTGCGCTTGCGGAGCGCACCCATGAGCTTGGAATAGCTCGTGCCAAGTGTTTTGGCGGCGGCGCTGATGCGGACCTGCATCAAGCCACGGTTATCACGCTTTTTGAGTTTGCGGTCGCGGTAGGCGTTCCAGCCAGCTTTGGTGGCGGCAACTTTGGCGAGGGTGATGCGGTTCTTGCGACCCCACATCATGCCCTTGGTACGGGCTAAAATATTCTTGCGGCGTTTGATGCGGTGGATACCGCGCTTTACACGTGGCATAGATCAGGAGAAAGGATTCAATCAGCGTGACTTGGAATTAGGAGTGGGGGACCAGTGTCTTCATGTTCGCCGAGTAGGTTGGGGTGACCTGCAAGTCGCGGCGCTTGCTCACTGTTGTACGTGAGCTCTCGCGGCTGTTGAAGTGACCTTGTCCGTTCTTGCGCTTAATGACTTTGCCGTTTTTCGTGATGCGCACGCGCTTCGCGACGGCCTTGTGTGTCTTGAGTTTCATAGAGGAGTGAATAGCGTGGATCAGAGGTTAGGACTTGCGTGCGATCGTGGTCGAGACGTTTCCGCCGTTACGAGCGACGGGCTGTTCGACGACGATCGGATAGGTTTGGCTAAGAGCCTTGATAAAGTCTTGAATGCGACTACTGGCGATATCTCCGTGTTCTTTTTCACGTCCGCGAAGGTTGATTTCGATCTTGAGCTTCTGTCCATCGCCGAGGAACTCCTCAGCTTGCTTTCGACGGATCTCGAGATCGTGGTCACCCATTTTGACGGAAAGGCGAATGCCTTTGACTTCCACCTTCTTGGCGTGCGCTTTCTGTGCGCGGATCTCCTTTTCCTTCTGGTACTTGAACTGTCCGAAGTTGAGGAGGCGACAGACGGGCGGTTGCGCCTTAGGGGAGACTTCCACCAGGTCGAACCCACGTTCGACGGCGACGGCCAGAGCGGCTTGGATCGAGAGTGTGCCAAGTGATTGGCCCTCCTCATCGATCACAAAGACTTCCGGCGCGAGAATCGCTTCGCCCACTTTGAACGTTACGAGTTCTTCCTTTTTTTGGTATCCGCCTCGGCGGCGGTGATGGATGCGCATTGGAGGAGCCTAGTGAAAGTGAAAAGAATGAAGAAACCACAGCGTGAGCGTCCGAGCTTACCGGTCTCAAGGCGTTCACGAATGGTGGAGATGGGGGGAATCGCACCCCCGTCCGAACTCGCTCTCATGGACATTCGTCCACAGGCTTGGTTTGCCGATCTGCGTCAGGCGACGCGGTCAAACGAGAGAAGAGAGGCAAACACCCGTCTCACGTTTCAAGCGCCAAGGGTGTCGAAGGCATGTGGCGCGCATGCATTCCAAGTTCTCAAGATGAACGGCGGGGCTCAAGAGCGAGAACAGTTCAGGAGGCGCCGGCTCTCCCTACGCGCTTAGGCGAGGGAAGGAGCGAAAGCGGGAGTGCGGACCAGTGAGGCCACGAACTCGCGGGCTTTCGTGACAATGCTTGTGGCAGTTGTCGGATGTGTCCACGGGATTTACGAGCGATGGACACCCACTCGGCCTGCTATCCAGGAGAGACGAACCCGTCGAAGCTGGATCATCCCCGTGTCACAGGGGTTATTCGTCCTCACCACGCAGAACGCGATGGGTCGAGCGAGCCAGATCACGTGCTTTGAGCGTTTCCCGCTTATCATAGGCTTTTTTCCCACGACAGAGGCCAAACGAAAGCTTTACGCGATGGCCACGAGGATACAGAGAAAAAGGCACGAGTGTCAAGCCTTTTTCCTGGGTTTTCCCCGCTAAATGAGCGATTTCTCGTGCGTTTAGCAGGATCTTGCGCGTGCGGGTGGGGTCATACCCCTCAATTTGGCTGGCTTTTGAGTAGGAGCCGATATGGCAGCCAAGAAGCCAAACTTCGCCGGATCGAATCGCCAAATACGACCCCTGGAGCTTGGCGCCTCCTTCGCGGATGCTTTTTACCTCCTGTCCGGAAAGAACAAGACCACCCTCAAATGTTTCGAGAGCGGTGTAGTCGTGTCTCGCTTTTTTATTCTCGGCGTAGACCATTCCGCCATGTTACACTACCGCCATGTCAAAACAATCGCCACGCGTCATTAGTATCACGACCGGAACGATTCTGCGGACGATCGCGATTTTTGTGGCACTAGGGGTGTTGTGGGTGATTAAGGACATCATTTTATTGCTGTTTGTCGCTCTGTTGTTGGCCGGTGTCATGTACCCATTTGTCCGATTCCTCGCGGCGCATCGGATTCCCAAGGGTGTTTCCGTATTTGTCTTTTATTTTTTGTTGTTAGGGTTCTTGACGGTTTCATTCGTCTTGCTGATTCCGGCTGTGGCGCGTGAAATGGGACAGCTCTCGACCAATTATTCTCAATCGTTCGCTTGGCTGACCGGTGCGCGCGAAGGTTTGCAGGGGATATCCGATAAGTATCCTTTTCTACATAATCTTCAGGCAAGCTTAGGAAGTTTGCAGCAGTACTTGGGGCAGAGTGTACAAGGGGTGCTCGGCTATCTCGCGACCTTGTTTGGTGGCTTGGCCGGGTTGGTGGTGGTTCTTGTCTTAGCGTTCTATCTGATTGTAGAGGAGTCAGCGGTGAAAACACTCTTCCGCAATCTCATCCCAAACAACTATCAAGAGATGGCGGCAGACATTATCTGGCAGGTGATTAATCGCTTGGGAGATTGGTTGCGCGGTCAGTTGATTCTGGGCGTTGTGATTGGGGCGGTCTACTTTATTGCGTTTGTGATCATTGGCGTTCCATATCCTGTGTTGCTGGCTATTTTTGGTGGTTTGTTGGAGTTCATTCCCTACGTCGGTCCGTTCATTGCGGCGATTCCTGCTCTTATCTTGGCGGCATCTGTTTCGCCGTTGGTGCTTCTCATTACGCTGGTCGCGATCGTGCTGATTCAACAGTTGGAGAATCATCTGATTGTCCCCAAAATCATGCAACGATCGGTGGGCTTAAATCCGATCATTAGTATTTTAGCAGTCATGATTGGTGCGCAAACATTCGGGGTTGTGGGAGCGCTCTTTGCTATTCCGGTTGCGACGGCTGCCTCAGTGATTATTTCAGAGCTCATGCGTCGTCATCAATTGGCCGCGCTCGAAGCTGATGCTGAACCTACAGAAATCTAGCCTTTTTGCCTTGTATGACAACGCTGTCCTTTCTTCGCACGCGCTTCGGGTTTTTGATGGTGGGATTGGTATTGGTCGTGTGTTTGATCCTGTTGGTTCGTCAACGCCTATCGCCGCCGCTTTCTCCGGAGCTTCAACCCGTGGAACCAATCGCAAACGTGACACCAGACGCAGCACCTATCGATCCAACTGTATTAAGTCAGGAATGGCAGCGCTCCGTAACGGAAATTTTAGGGGAGTACGATCGTACGGCGGATGCTCGTGCGGCTAAAGAACGTCTGCTCACCGTTCGTGTGCCTGCCAATGGTCGTGATGTACATCTTGCGCTCTATCTTGCCTTCAACGCGTTAAGCGAAAGTCGACCCGAGGGGAAGACGAAGCTCGCGACGGCTCGCACAACATTTACGAAGATCGCTCCAGCGCCAACCGCTGCAACAAATACGCCCTCAATGGTTGCCTCAAGTGGTACACGGTCTAATGTAACGACCACCCGTTAGCGCATATGTATTTCCTATTCCTGCGATTGCTCCCATGGCTCTCCGGGATTGGGATGGCGTTGGCGTTGTGGCTGCAATGGCGTGAGCCATTGCTCTACCCGCTTCCGATCGCGATTGGGGGAGGGGTGTTCTTTCTTGCGTCTGTTCTTTTACTCTGGCGTCGTACGTCGTTCGTTGGATTCTTTGAACGTGTTGCTCCACCGATGATGCTACTGTTTGCGATCGCTTTGGCTCTGCTTATGGCAGAAGAGTCAGTGCAGCACTTAATCTTGTCGATTCTCGCTGTTCTTACGGTTGTGGTATCGCTTGAGATGCTATTTTATTTTTTGTTTGATCCGAAACGCTATCCAGTGAATGCGCTGTCGCATATGGCACTCGCGATTGTTCCACTTACCGCGTACGCCTTTGCCGTTGGGTTGAGCGGTTTGCGAGTCTTCGTGCAGTTACCTGGTTGGATTCCTTGTCTGATCTTCGGGGTTTACGGAATCGTTGCCTATTGGACGACGGAACATCCGGTTGCCGATCGCGCGAGTCGTCATCGTTGGCGTGTGCTCGGCGCTATTATTGGGTTACAGGTCGCCTTATTTGGATTGTTGTTACCGCTCGAGGTGTGGACGCAAGGGCTCCTTGCCGCACTACTTTTTGCCATTCCGCTCCGTATTCGGCGCTATGCGTTTCCGCCGACGCCATCTCATCGTCTAGCTCTTGCTGAAACGCTATTTGTCGTGGTTTTTTTCGTTACCCTGTTGCTGACCGCTCGCTGGGCGTAATACACTGCGCTCAATCGTGTATGTCCTCCCCTCAAACCTCCTCGACGCTGCGCCAAATCGGATTCTGGATCTTGATTGTGCTCATTGGAAGCGCCGCTGGTGGTGCCGCTGGCTTTGTTGCTGCCAAGAGCGTGGCTGGTGGTTTGGATTCGCGTTTATCCCAGTTATGGTCACGTGTGACGACACCTGTCGTCACGACCACTACTAATTCGAATACGCAGATTTTCCCGATTGAAGCGGTGCGTCGCCCAGTGTACCCAGGCGCGTTTGTAAATCGTTCGTCGTCGCCGCTCCTGCCGATTATTCGCAAGACAGGCCTGAAACTCACCGATCCTTTGATGTTGTCGGTTGAACGTGTTCAAGGTTACGGCGTATCTGTGACGTCTGATGGTTGGATAATCGCGCCTTCGAATGTAATGAGTGGGTCGCTGAACGAATTGGGGGTTGTCTGGCGTTCACGTGTATATGCTGTTTCGCAAGCAGTGCGTGACCGTGCAAACGATCTTGTGTTCTTGAAGATAGATGCCACCGGTTTGTCGGTGACGGACTTTGTGTCGCCGGTCGATGTTGTTCCAGGTCTGGCTGTTTGGGCAGAAACACAACCGCGCCAACTTCGTCCTGAGGCTATGGTCGCCATTGATGCTCGAGTGACGCGCGATGTTGTTCCGAGTGAACGTCTTAATCGACGGTTCCTGGTATCGCTCAGTGATCGGATGGCTAAGCCGGGGACGGCGATTTGGAGTGAAAACGGCAGGTTGATCGGTCTTGTGATGACCGTTGATGGGTCCGGTGCGTCTGTTCTGCCGACGACTGCGATTTCTTCTACGCTCTCTCAGGTCTTGGGTTCGCGCGTCATTCAGCATTCGGCATTGGGCGTCCGTGTGCAGGATGTCTCTTCCCTCGTGTATGAAGGTGTGAGACAAAATTGGCCAGAGCAGGGCGTGATTATCCGGCAAATTGTTTCAACGAGTACAGCGAAGTTCTTGCAAGAAGGAGATGTGATTGAGCGCATGGATCGTGATGCCTTTGATGGAATTGTGGATGTAGGGGAGCGTCTGCTCGACTATCGTTCAGGAACGAATGTGACACTTCAGGTAATACGCAAGGGAGTGGTCATGCAGATCAATGTTCCACTCCAGGCGACATCTACAGGCGAAGTGTTGAAATAAAAACAGAATCCAACACGGGACGTGGTATACTGTCGACGTATGTCGTCCGTTCTTTCCGTGGGTCATCTTTCACGTTCTTGGAGTACGCTCGTGTTGACCAGTATTCTCGGAGCGATTCTTGCGCTATGTCTTTCGTTTTTGCAACCCTTGCAGTACGCCTCAACGGTGCGTTTGTTGATCACACAAACGACGTCTTCGGCGGTTGATCCGTATAGTGCGTTGAAGTTTACTGAGCGGATCGCTGGAAGTTTGTCTGAGCTGCTCTATTCATCGACGTTTGCCAATAACATTTTGCAAAGCGCCAAAGGGCTTGACCAAAGCTACTTTCCACAAACTGAATACAACAAGCGCAAACTCTGGCAGAAAACCGTCGAAGCAGGTGTTTCGCCTGGGAGCGGTATTTTGACGGTCGTTGCATATCATCCTCGTCGTGATCAGGCCAAGATTATTGTGGAGTCGGCTTCGCGTGAACTGACGCTTCAAGCACCGAACTATTTTGGAAACAATGTACGTGTGCAGGTAATTGATGCCCCCCTCGACTCTCGTTGGTATGCTAAACCGAATATTCCCAAGAATGTGTTCCTGGGATTCGGAGTAGGTCTGTTCATTGGTTTGGCTTGGTTATTAACGCGTCCAAGAAGGGGAGGGGCCTAGCGTTTTGGACAGCTGTACAGGCTCATTAAACAGAATTTTTTGCCCTAGAAACTCGAAATTTCGCTTATACACCGCAAAATATTTGGATATTCCTTAAAAGTGCTTAGCC
>CAZENZ010000019.1:0-17957 GCA_964513705.1 uncultured Gammaproteobacteria bacterium | reverse complement strand
CATAGTGTATCACGGCGTGGTAGGATGAGCCTCAAGTTCATTTCTCTTTTTTATGTCAATCGCAACTTCTTCAAAAACCGGTACCGCGACCGTCGCCCTTGCCGCCTTGGGACTTGCTGCCGCTGCTGGATTCGCTTACTGGGGCTATCAAAATTGGGATGAATTCAATTCGGACTACTACAAAAATGGATACATGGCTGACATGCAGCAAGAACAGGTAAAAGAAGAACTCCCGATAGAATTAACGCCTGGATACGTGCCTGGCTATGCAGCAGTCGAAGTCTACGAGACGCCCGGCTATTCCATTCCTTGGGATATTGTGCCCGGATACACCGTTGCAGGCTACACACCTGGCTATATGGCACCCTCCTCAGACGATGGTGCGTACCCCGAATACAAACCAGAGAAGGTTTATCCAATCGAACAGCCGTTCCCACAGCCAAAGCCGGAGCCAAATCCAGAACCAGAAAAAAAGATAGAGCTTCAGGTGGAGCAGACACGACCCACTAACACACAAGACTCGCAGCAAGATATCGATGCCGCGATCATGCTAAAAAAGAAACAACAGTAAATGCGCTGGCTCATTGCTGCCGCCTCACCCCTTCTCGATCTTTTGATCCTTGGCCTTGCGCTCTACGCAAGAACCAGCCAACCGCTTGTCTCTCCGTGGGATGTTTTGCCCACCTGGGTATTTGCTTTGTTTGCGTTGAGCACCGCCTTTCTCGCCTACAGCGTCACACAAACACTCCCAAAAGCGTTCCGCATCTCAAGTTTTGTCTTGCACAGCGCCGTTGTCTGCTGGACCGCGGCACTGATCTACCAGTTTGGGTTTGGGTTTGATCCATTTATCCATCAAGCCGCTGAACAACATCTTGCAAATTACGGAACAATCACTCTCAAAACACCCCTATATATTGGGCAATACGGACTCGTATGGTTACTGCATGCCGCGACACGGATTCCTATCGTCTCGATCGACCAATGGCTCGTACCGATCGCGACTCTCTGTCTCATGCTCCTGCTGTACCACACACAGCGCTTCCTACCGCTCGCGTTCTTTCTTTTGCCCGTTTCATTTTTTAGCTTCACAATCCCGTTTCACTTGGGGGTATTACTGTTTCTCGCGATCATGCTCCTTGCGCGTGAAACGCCGACCAAGAACACCTCTCTCGCCCTCATCACCTGTGCTCTGATCAGCCTTTTCATCCATCCGCTGATTGGAGTGCCTTGCTGCATGTTCGTCATCGCCACTCTTCTACAGACAACAAAATGGAGTAAACATACAACGCTAATCATAGCTGTCGGAATCCCCCTCGCTTTATTTGCAGCGATGACTGTCTACGCGACCAGTCAACACGCCTCACTCAGCTTGCCAAGTGTAAAACAAATTCATACATCTCTTGTTATCCTCTTTGGAACGACCTATCGCGTATCACTCGAACAGATCGGCTTAAGTGCACTTTACGGATTCGTGAGTCTTTGGCCATTCGCCGTGTGTTTGCTTGGTATTCGTGAGCATCTCCGCACAAAGACTCCCTGGGGTGATTTACGGCTGTATTGCGCGATTGGACTTGTTGTCGCCGCCGTTCTGCTCGCTTGTTTTATTCGACTTCCCGATATCATCGCCCATGAGCAGTTTGAATTCCCGTTTCGTCTACTCCATCTAGTGCCATTCTTGTTTTTGCCCGATATTGCCCGCTTACTCGAACGCATCACAACAGGAAAGACACCACATCGAAAACTCGTTCGATGTTTCACCTATAGCGCCATTGGCATCATCGCTTCAACACAATGGTTCATAAGCTATCCGCAACACAACGCCATTGCGCATACGTATGCCCCTAGCATGAGTGTTTACGAATACGAGGCGCTCAAATGGATCGAAACACAAACAGCTGGCGCACCCTTTGTCGTACTTTCGCATCAAATGCTCTCGGCAGCCGCACTTCAAACACGCGGCTTCGAACAAGAGATCACCACCTGTCACGGAACGCATCTGCGCTACGCCATTCCTACCGGGGGCGCCTTGTACCAAGACTTTCTAAACCTGGTCCGGTCTCGAACGCCTTCAAGGGCCATCGAAAAGCTAAAAGCCTGCTATGGAAACGCCCAACTTATGATCATTATTCCGGGTTACTGGGATCCGGAAGGGCGTATTGATGTGACACTAAAACCACTCAGCAAGCAGACCGAGAATTTTGGCGATTTCTTACGTGGCTACGTAATTAAATAAATTTCTCCTACCCTTTCAAAACGCCTTAAGACGAGAACACGCTGCGCTTATAGGCATCGAGGTTCTCAAGCGCAATACCCGTTCCACGCGCCACACACAGTTGGGGATTATCAGCGACAAACGTTGGCACTCCGGTCGCTTCTGCAAACAAACGGTCCAGGTTGCGCAGCTGAGACGATCCGCCCGACAAGACCATCCCTTTTTGCATCACGTCCGCTGAAAGCTCTGGTGGCGTACCACGCAACACTTCTTTAATCGCCTCAACGATTCCTTGAAGCTCATGTTGAATCGCATCAGTCACGTCATCGCTTGTAACCGTCACAACACGTGGCAAGCCGCTCATCATATCGCGACCTTTGATTTCCATCTCCAGCTTTTCTTCGAGATACAGCGCAGAGCCAATGCGGATCTTCACCTCTTCCGCTGTGCGCTCACCAATAGCCAAGCCATACTTGCGACGTACATGCTCTTGTATCGCTGCATCTAACTTATTTTCCCCAATACGCACCGAGGCCGAAGACACGATGCCGCCCAAAGAAATAACAGCGATTTCTGATGTTCCCCCTCCAATATCAATAATCATGTGGCCCGAAGCCGAACCAATTGGAATATCGGCCCCAATAGCAGCCACTACCGGCTCTTTAATAATATATGTCGCTTTCGCCCCCGCCGATAGCGTCGCATCAATGACCGCGCGACGTTCGGTTGAGGTAATTCCACCTGGCACCGCCACCATCACCTCAGGGCGAAATAAACGCACACCGCCCATCGCTTTGTTAATAAAATAGCGCAACATCGCTTCGGTGGTGCGATAGTCCGCAATAACACCATCTTTCAACGGTCGCTTCGCCACGATGCTATCCGGCGTGCGACCGATCATGTCTTTTGCTGCCGCCCCCACAGCCAACACACGCTTATCTGCGAGCGAAATAGCCACGACCGAAGGTTCGTGAATAATGATCCCCTTGTTTGGGATGTAGACCAGGACGGTAGTTGTTCCAAGATCAATGCCGATTTTTTTTCCAAACATAGCGGGGAATCAGAAGCGCACACGGAATACCCGGTCGCGATCGAGCGGAATGGAGACACGATAACGCTGGTCCCCAAACTGCGACGAAGCTTCCGATGGCTCTGCAGCCCTCACGTTCTTACCCAACGCGTGATCGAGCGTCAATTGAGACTGATTACCTGGCTGGCGCTGAACGAGCAAATCATAGCCATTTACAGCACGCATCGAAGCCAATACGGATTCGGGAAGGCGATACACGAAGCGGAGCTCGCGCGTCTCCATTGGTTCAACCACCCAAAAGGCTCCAAAAACCGTCTTTCCAAGTTCGCGCATAACATCGGTAGGTGTGTTCGCAGCCGCTCCAGACGTCGACACGAGCTCACTCCCCTCAGGAACGTAGATTCGCACATAATCGCGATAGCGCGTGTGACGCCAATCAATCGTCCGAACGGTATTGCGATAGTGGAGCGTCACGGTCGCGAGACCGGATGCAAGATCCACGCTATACCGCACCTCTTTCTGCATCTTTCCATCCGTTTTGAGAGCCGCGAGGTTGGCATCAATCACCCATAAATAATCACCCGTCGGACCCGCTACACGCCCCGTCCAGCCACGCGCATCCAAGAGCGAACGAGTGCGAGGATCACGCAAATACAACATCACGTTTTTCTTCGCAAGATTATCGGTGAGTAGGTCGAGCAACGTCGGGATACGATCCGTCGACTGTTGCATAAGCTTCTTGAAGAGCTCATCCCCCACACGTAAAACAATCTCCTTGCGACGCTCAACCGGAATCCCCTGAGACAAGAAACCCATCTCCGTATCGTACTGAAGCTGGTCGAAGAAATTGTCCGCCGTGAAGGTCTTTCCATCAGCCGTCACCGGACCCGTGAAACGCAAAACATCTTCAAAAAACTCTGGTGTGAAGGCAATCACCCCATCGAGGTAGTCAGTGGTACCAGTGACCGCTAATGCACGTTCCGCTAAGTAGGTACGCATCATGTCTTCGGCAGACGTTGGAAAATCCGGTGACCAGTTCCGATCACGTAAAAACCAGGCCGGAACGCCCAAATGCTGCTTAATTGGCGCTGGTGGCTGCTCTTTCCATACCCCACTAATCGGGTTGTCGATAGAGTACACATCATCAAACCGCATCTCCTTCATGTCAGCGGATTTGACCTTAATATAGCCAATCGTCCCAAGAAATCCACCAGTTGGACGCAGCTCGTCACTATTCTGCAACACGACGAGATAGCGATTCTCGCTGGGATGACCAACCAATGGCAGCAGCAGATCCAAGAACCCAATCAGCTGATCGGCGCGTTTGGTAAGCTCCGGCAATCGATCGCCATACGCTGCTACCGGACCAAGAACAGCGCTTTGTCGAGCGTCAGCTGGCAGATCCGCCCATAAAGAAGCCGCCACCTTCACCTTCTCACGAGCCTGACGAAGTTCCGGCAATAAACTCGCAAAGCGCGATAAGATCTCCTCTTTTTCTTCTGGTCGCAACGATGCAAAGGATCGCCCAGACACAATCGATCCATCAATCCCTCGCTCCAACATACCAACGGATTGAAGAACTTGCTCGAAGGCCGACGCCGCTCGAAGCGTTTGATTTACGCCGTCAGACAGCGTCTGGGCGATCTGCATGACATGCTCCAACGTACGAATATCGCGACCAACAACAGGCCATTCACGAAGCGGACGCAGACGCCCGACCCCTTCCGCTAATCGGTCGAGTGAATCCGTAAAAGCTGGGAGTTCAGCCTCTGCCGCCATAAAATCATGACGCTCCACATGCCCGCGCATCACCTGAGCACTCGCCTTCAAGTCAGAAACTGCACCACCTAGATAGACCGCCCCATAGACAACCGTCCCGAAACACAGAAGGGCAATGCCGACCAAAATTCCACAAAACACCAACACCAAACGACGCAGAGGATGCGGAGACCTTGGTGACGTCGGGGGGATCACTCTCGAAACAGAAAGAACCACGGGGCTCGTCTTCACATCATGCTGTATACCCACCTGATCTGATTGCTTGGTTGGTGTATCCGAAGACTCATCCGGTGGCGGTAATTCAGGTACTGCCGGACAGGTCAAAAAATTTGGACGTGGTTCGTCTGACACCTCGCCATTGTACACCGAAGCGGCTATCTCTTTACAGGCAACTTCTTCCCTCGATACTTCCAGAAGTACTGGATAGCACTCTTAATATGGTAGCGCGTTGTTTTGTTGGTAAAAATTTCCCACGGACGCTTAATACGACTCTCTCGATGATGATAATGCACGACGTAGGCATCCGGTGTGTACATCACACGACTTCCCGCCTCCCAAACACGGCGACAAAAATCCGTATCTTCGAAATACATGAAAAAATTCTCATCAAATCCACCCAACTTATCAGCAATGTCCTTGCGAATACATAATGCCGATCCTTGCGCCCAATCAATTGGCTGCTCTTTCGAACGATCCATGTCCTTCATGATAAAACGATCAACCGCTTTCTTAGCCCAAGGCAATTTCCCCAAGGCCGTACGTCGATAGAGCGGGATGCCGATCGTATGAAAACGACAGGTCGTGGTTTGGTCTGTTCGATCTGGATTCAACACACGCGGCGCAGACACTCCGACATCTGGATGTTTCTCCATGTAGTCCACCCATTTCTCCAGCTGTTCGGGAAAAATCACCAAGTCTGGATTTGCAAGAATAATGTACTTTCCCTTGGCCATTTTCATCGCCAGGTTATTCCCCTTACCGAATCCCAAGTTCGCTTTCGGATCAACTGCCTTCACCCATGGATAGACCTCTGTCACCATGGCCGTTGTTCCATCCTCGGACGAACAATCGATCATGTAATACTCGTAAGGAAACGTCACATGCGCATCCTCAAGACCTTTCAAAAGATTCCGAATATGCTCACGCATGCGGAAATTCACAGTGATGAAGGTCACGAGCGGTTGTTCAGAAACAGGCATAGCTCAGGAAAGAAACCAACGAAGACGCTCGTTGAGTGGCGTTGCTTTATCAGGCCGGCGCCAAGACTTCAAGCCTATGGTCTGTTCTTGCAATCCATTTGGACGAAGGCGCCGCTCCCAATAACCGCCATGCACCAGGCGAGATCCTCGATATCGAAAGTAGGCAAAGAAGGCCCACGGAGCATGGACCAGTCGCAAGAGCACGTCATCGAAGTTCCGACGCATCACCCCTGGGATATAGTGCGCTCGCCAAGTCGAACCAATACGCCGCTCATGAGGTTCGGGCGCAAACCAAACGCGTGCTTCAGGGATAAGCTTGGGACGCATCCCGAGTTGCATCGCACGCCAACACAAATCGAGCACCGCAAAAAAAGCAGGAAGGCGCGAATCGAGCCAGGCATTTTCCCCAAGCACGAGCGACTCCAAGCAAGAGGCACGAATCACCAGGCAGGCGTCAGAAAAACCGATCACTGATGCGCCCTGATCAAACTGACCCGAGTCCTGACTCCCCTCTCCCAAAAATACCAGCGATCGCCCACGGGTCATACCAATACCCGCGGCATACAGCTGATCAGTGCAGGCAAGCTCAACCCAGTCACCTTCGGTTTGTGCGGCATTCTCAGCACGGAACACTTTAGGACCCGCTACCATAAGAGCCGGATCATTCACAAAGGCTCGGCGAACGGAAGTGCAAAACGCTTGATCAAAGGCCACCTCCGGTCGTGCGAGGACAATCAAACGGTCATGCCAATCCGCACGAGCCCAACGACTCAGGGCAAGTGCGATCGCCTGGTTATGACCGCGTACCACGCCAACATTCCGAAACGTACGCAACCTCACCACGTCCGGCCGTGTCACCTCGAGTTCAGACCCACCTCGCACATCGCCAGAGCCAAGATCTACGTAAATGATTTGATAAGCAGGATCCGTCTGCACCTCCAGAGACGCTAAAAAATCCGGTCGGTCAAACAATGACTGGGCACTAGCGACATGGATCGAAAGAGCTTGCGCTTCGAGCATAGACGAAGCTTACACCTTACGCTTGGGAGAGACATGGAACCCTAATTTTTTCCCAAACATCATGCGAGTTTGAGCATCCAAAGCAGGAACAGCGCTAAACAACACGAAGGTAATTGGCAATAACAGCCACTGCAGCACCATGATTCCGTAGGCAAACGGACGAGACATGTGTTTTGGTCGTGGTGGCAGGAGCGTCATGGCGATAAATGCCGAGGTAAACAAACCGATCATCGAGAAACGCATCAACCACTGCAATGTGAAGGGCGTATTTTGAAAGACCGCAAAACTTCGAAAAGTCTCCGGAGCAACAAAGAAAGGCAAATACCCGAGGATAAAGATCAAAAATGGCGCCGTGGACCAGGTGTAGGTCCCTTCAAGCTGTTTCAGAGCCCACCACCACTTTTCACTCCGCTTCATGTTCGGACGCTCTGAAAACGCCTTAATCATGTACGGGAAATTTTCTACGCCCCATGCCCAACGAAGCAACTGCTTATAGAGCGCGATAAGGGCTTTCCAATAATCTCCTGTCATGACGGTATCCATCGACACAGGTAAATACATCGGTGTCACACGATAACGACCATCATAATGAACCAACCCTTGCAAGAAGATGTGCGAGTCTTCGGATACAACATCTTTCTGCCAGAAATCGACATCGATCAACATGCGCAAGCTCATGGCATGCGAAGAAAAGGTCATCATACCCTCTGGCCGCCCGAGCTCGGTTAAGAGCCAGAAGGTCGTGCCAAACATGGCCACACGTACAACCGCCGGCGACTCCCATAGATTGTTATTGTAGAGTGGCACCGGCTGATAGGAACTACGTGTTGGCTCAGGTGTCGTCAAAAATAAATAGGCCAAGCAGGAAAAATACTTGGGATGCACCACCGTATCAACATCAAATGAAGACACCACTGTTCGGTCGGGGTGATACCCTTTCTCGACAAGCCCTGGAACGACTTGATGCCCCGCCCAATTCAAGTTTGATCCCTTGCCGCGAACCTCGCCCGGCAATCCATCCGGATGCGATGTGAACAAAAGTTGGTCAAACTTACCTGCGAACGCCTGACTGATTTCTTTCTGCACTTGCTCGGCATTTTCGGCGAGACGACCTTCGCAAGCAATGACAACCGCCATGCGGTGCGCGGGATATTCACTACGTAAAATGCTCGTGAGCGTGTCATACACGATTTGTGGCGGCTCTTTTGAGACTGGAACAAAGATGATCTGACGCAGATCGTCGTAGCCAGGAGTCACTTCTGCCTCTTTTTGCCAATCACGTTTCAAGGCCTGACGATAACGCCACCAGGACTGCACGAGAAACGGTAGGAAATAACAGATACGCACCAGCCAATACAGATCAAAGAGGATGATAAAGTACACCATCCAAAGTGGCTTCACGACCGACAAGACAATCGCCACAATCAAGGTTGTCCAAACCATGGCACCCGGCAATATCTCCCAAAAACGTGTTCGTTGAGCGAGGTTCATGACAGTCTATGCGACACGAGGTGTCGTAATATTTGGTTCACGATCATAGATCGGAGCGACGTAGCCAGCCGGTCTACGGGTCCCAGATTGGTATTCAGCAATGATACCAGGAAATCGCCCTGGATGATTCGCATCCTCCTCAGACAGCTCCAACAACGGCACATCGAGCAGACGAGCCATGAGGTTGGAATACAAGACACCCGTACGCACCGCAGAAAACGTTCCCGGTCCGGAAGCGACAAGAATCCCCACAAGCTTCTCACGACGCCCATCCATTAGGCGATGAATCACGGACAATGCTCGAGCTGCCTTCCCCTCGACCTGAACTGTTTCAATCGTCCCTCCTTCGATCCAAGACACGGAAGAATGACCATTCGTCCGAGTATCAATATGCAGCCAACCCATACTAGCGCTCGTGGAGGCGATCAATGAGTACTTTTTTTGGTGCTTCAAGGATCGAATGTAAAAATCTATCTCCCAACTCCTTACGATAACGGAACTCATCCAGAGCCAAAACAGAAAAATTGAGCTCCGCCCCAAAGACCTCCTCTACCTCCGTCATGAGCTGCTTAAAAGCGCTCGTATCAACATGCCCAACCAAAAACAAATCGATGGCCGGAACATGCGCAGCCGTAGTCGTTCCAGATTGGACAAATGCCCCCATGAACGCAAGATAGCGCACATCCCCCATGGCTGCGATCTCTTTATCCAAACGACGATCCAAAAGCACCTGCGCCTTTAAAATCAAGGAGGATATCTCATTCAAGAGCGGAAACTGAGCATTCAATTGATAGTACTTACGCTTGAGACCCGGTCGCTTTTTCCCGGCAGCCCCACCCGGCTCTTCAACGTCCGCCTCCGTAACCAATCCAAGCTTCACGAGATTCATCAATTCTCGACGCACAGCGTTAATCTGAGTCTCTACCCGACGAGTCAATTCACGCACAAAAATCGGCTCGGATGGATTACGAAGAAATAAGCGAAGCAGCTTGACTCTGGTTTTAGAACCAAAGAGGTGTTCAAGCATAAGATCTTTCGTCATCCTGAAGGATTTTGGAGGAAATGGCAAGGCACAGACTGGCCTGGACGAGGGCGTTCTGGCGTACGTATACTACCCGTATCTCCATGTCATCCGCTCCTGCTGCCTCTGAACGGGCTTCCGTTCGTCTCGCCGAGATCAGTGTGAACCAGGCGGCCTTCGACGAGAAAATTGTCGGGGTGTTTCGGTTCGAAAGTGACACTCGTGGGAAGCGAGGGCCGAGTTTGATCTTACTCGCGGAGATCGCCTCTTCACTGTACGTCTACGAGCAGCTTCTGGACGCGCTGTGTGCTGCCGCCGAACGAACTCGCCAGTTCATGTCAGGCGTTGAAACCGACCCAATGATTCGGTTCGAAAAAATGACACAACAACTGAACGAGGCGGTCGCACACTTCATCAAAGCCGAACCAACCCCCCTCAGCTGGAATCGCATCAACATCTTCGCTCTCGAAGCGAGTGAGCAAGGTGTTTGTTTGACCGGCATTGGCCGCATGACCAATGTATTCCTGCAAAAACAGTCTGACGGTCGTTATCGTTCATTCGATTTGTTTGGATCTTTGGAACAGCCATCCGAGATTGATCCACAGAAACCGTTTGCCTCTTTTATTTGTGGCGACTTCCATCCAGGAGATGTGTTTTTTGCTGGCAGCGGAAACTTCGAACGCTTACGGCAAGAGCTCGAGCTGAAAGAAAAGCTGACGAATTACCCACCCGTCACCGCTGCACTTGAAATCAAACAGGAGCTCGAACGAAGGCGCATCCCCGATCACTTTAGTGGATTGATTATTGCGAACGTACTGCAACCTGCAACCGTCCCAGTCGTCGTCGAGGAAGACACGGTAGAAGAGCCGACCAAAACAGAGGTCGCCGCTCAATCAGTCCAAACTCTTCACGAAGAACGTCTCGAAACAGAAGCCTACGTTGAATCCACTGTATCCCCTCTCAGTCACTCCGGGAACGCCATGTTAAAGGCATGGAAAACCCGCCTGAGCGAGGGCATCCGGCAATTCGTAACGCGTGTTCAAGAAAAACGTCGAGCACCAAAGGTAAACGCACCGAGCGCTGCTGTCCCCCACGATCCACTCACGCTCGCCAGTTTACGCGGCATGAGCTCTGGTCACGGAGGTGGCCCGTCTCAAAAACTACGCCGTCGCGGCATCATGATCGCGGTAGCGGTAGTCGTTGTGCTGGCTGGTGGATTCTGGATTCAACGAGCCCGTAAGGCCTCTGCCGAGCAAACACTTTGGAACGCCGTCTACACACAAGCAGTCGACCGACGAAATCGTGCAGACGCTGATCTGCTTTACGAAAACACCGAACGCGCGCGAAGCCTCGTCAATGAAGCGATCGCGTTAACGAATGGCCTGGATACAAAAACCGATGAACGTAAAACCGCCAAGGAGAAACTTGTGCAAGATCTCGAGGGCTTGCGCCAACGTCTCCGCAAAGAACAGCGCATCGATCAACCGGCAGTGGTATTTGAGGTTCAACAAGGAACATTTGGTGAACTCACCCTCACCGACAAAGGTTTAGCCGTGGTTCACACAGATAACGCCTCAACATCACTGATTGTGGTTTCAAATAGCGTCGCAGAGAGCACCATCTCGATTCCGCAAGAAGCCACACCTATTACATCGATCGCCTCAACCAAGAACGGCGTGTTGACATTGAGTGACCAAAAACAACCTGCGCTCATCTCACTCACCAAAAAGACGGCCGGACTCGTGACATTGAATGCCCCAGGAGCCGGAAGTAGCCACGCCATGAATATCTATAACAGCCGTTTGTACACAGCCGACGGAACAAATCGCTTGATTTGGCGCTATACAGCCGCTGGCACAGGCTTTGCACAGGAAACAAAGTATCTCAAAGCCCCCGTCGAAGACCTGGCTATAGCCAAGAGCATCGCCATCGATTCAAATGTCTACGTCGGTCTCACCGATGGTCGCATTCTGAAATTCTTGTCGGGCGAACAACAGACGTGGGATCAATCACAAGCGGATCCAGCCATGAAAGAAGTAACCAAGCTCTGGGCAGTCGCCGAAGGGGAACGCATTGTGGCACTTGATCGAGTATCGAAGCGAGTTGTTGTATTCGATAAAAATGGCGCGCTGGTAGGACAGATCATTTCAAGCGCCTTCCAGCAACCAACCGGACTCACGGTTGATCCAAAAACTAGAAAGATTTTTGTAAGCGATACAGGCAAGATTTTCCAGTTTGAGTTGCCGTAAAAAACATCGAGTCGTCACTTGAGAAATCGCGTCTCACACTCGATCGTTTTTCGTGGCAGAGAACCACGATCGGATGTCAGAGGCGATGGACAGTCATGTGTAGTGCACAACTGCCCCGCCAAGTGGATGCACGCCGACAGTGAAGTCGAGCGCATTGGCAAGCATGTTTAAGGCTCGAACGAGCGGACGGGGGCTGTGCGCCGGACGGCGCGAGAAGTGAGACGCGAGCGAGCGGAAGCGCTTCAGGTGACGGAGGTACCCTCCTCCGGAGGAGGCGGGCACGGCAGCGCCGCCTCTCCGTACATCCTCTTCAGACCCACGTAGCGCTCGTAGTCGCTGGGGGTAGGGCGCCTCCTCCCCTCCTTGAGGTCTCTGTCGACGCACCTCATGAAGGCCATGTCGCGACGATGAACGACCATGCCCCCGCCGATGAAGAGCGCGACCACCACCACCACGACAGCGAGGGTGACGATGCACGTCTGCCCACCACCGTCGGATCCGGAATCGCCGTCACCTCCCCCGCCCCCGGCGGTCAGCACAGGCCAGAGAGCGAGGAGCACCAGCGACGCGAGGCGATTGAGACGATCCATTGCGATCTTCCCTTCTTCGAGACCAACCCACCACGGGGCGGTCAGATGCGAGCGATGACACAGACCACCTGCCGTCCTGCACTCGCACAGGCAAGCAGTCGCTCGAACGTCGCGTGTTCTGTTGAGCGAAGCAGACACGCGTGTTGGACACCTCGTAGACGATGGCAACGTGACCAGGATCGGTATGAACACCTGGACCATCGCTATCGAATACGAGGATATCATTCGTGATCGGGGGCGTCTCTCCCCCGTTCGGGAACCCGACGAGCCCCTTGGACCCCGCATCGTAGAAGTACGAGTCGGCGTTGCCGGTGATCGTCATGTTGCGGTGGCCGAGCACAGAAGAATAGTAGCGGTTCACGAACTCCACACACTGGAACTCGCGACCGTACTCTCCACGGCGACTCGGTCCCACCTGGCGTTGAATCGGAACCCCGTTCAGGAAGCCCTTGATCTGGCCGTGCCAGCCCCGTTGCAGGTTGGGAGAGTTGATCCCGACGAAGGACGTGCGACCATCCAGGATCTGCGGGTACTGCTCCTCGTCGCCGAACCAGCCCACGATCCCGCTATCCACAAACGAGTTGACGCTCGCGTTCCGCGTGAAGTGGTTGGACCAGCCGACGAGTCGCGTGATCTCGCGGTAGGGCCGAGTGACGCTCACCACACGCTGCGGCACCTGGTCGAGCGTGAGGTTGATGCCGTCCATGATCCGCCAGACGTACATCAGGTCGAACTGCGGGGGCAGCTCGTCACCGAGGTCGTCCACGTGGAACGGGTTCATCTCGAGGCGGCGCGGGTCGTGGAACAGATGGTACCCGTACCAGCGCCCGCCCCGCCGACCCAAGATGAGCAGCACGTGAGAGTTCCACGTGCTCCCCGCCCGCAAGATCGCCTCGTCGCTCTGCGTGTCATGGAAGTGGTACCCCACGACGAACATGGCAGACGAGGTGAGTGCGTCACCGGTCCCGACGGAGCCGATCAGGTTCGACAACCGGATCCGGCGGTCATACTTCTCGACGATGCGGCCGTTCTCGACCACGAAATCGTCGGGGTACTGACGGACACGATCGTACGTCTCCTCGAGCACGTCGCGGTTCACATCGAAGAACCGCCAGGCGTCCGCGTTCCGAAGGAGACGCGGACCACCCACGATGAAATTGACAGCCTCACAGACCGCGGCGGAACACGCCACGTTGTCAGCCATCGACTCCGGGAGGAACGAGGGCACCTGCTCGGGCGTCGCCGCGAGCGAGATGAGCGCCTCGAGTCGCCCACGGATCTGCGCCGGGGTTGCTCGCGGCTGCTGGGTGACCTTGCGGTCCCACTCGTGCGCGAGCCGCGCCCGGTCACGACGGTAGCCGACGTAGAGAAACAGCATGCCAGCGACAGCAAGCATCACCAGCGCGGCCAGCACGCCGCGCGTGAAGCGCTTGCTCCACACCCATCGTGCGCCTCCCAGAATCAAGTAGGCCAGTCTTCTCACCATATCCGTTCAGCCTCCTTTCGGGCTTAAACTCGGGTTGTTATGTCGCCGAAGCGACCCAGCAGAATGCCTCAATACAGCAAAAAAGTCAAAACTCCGCTTAGATGAGCGGAGTTTTGATGTTCAAACAACCCACCTCTTTCAACAGACAACCCTAACGGACTTCTGTATGCGAGACGTTATCGCCTTCCACAGACTCTGGAACAAGATTCGTTGAGTCAATCTTGGTAAAGAGTTGAGCGGGATGGAATACAGCCGGCAAAGCTGGAATAGAGACGGTTACAACGCGCGTCTTACCAGCGGCAACCGATCCGACCACGTACGTCTTGAGGAGTACATCCTTCGCATCCAATTCACCGTCATGCGAGAGACTGACCGCCACACGCTGCGAGCGCGCGGCCTTATTCCCGGTATTTTTCACCTCGAGACGTCCCGTGAGCGAACACTTCTCAACGCCGCGCACTATTCGACAGGCCTGGGTCGCTGAGAGCCAACGCCCAACCAAGTTCGCCACTGGAGCCGGCGTCACGGTAAGACGAACTTCTGACCGATTGTTCTCTACCAACTCATCATCCGTACGGGACACGACCAACCCACTCACAGCAAACACGCCAACAACCTTAGGACGATAGACGACGGTAAAGACGAGGGATCCGCCGCTGCGCATCGTACCGAGCTGACAATGAACATTTTGGGTGGCATTAGCACATGCTCCTTGAGCTGGTCGTGAGACCGACACAACATCTGCATTCGCTGGATGAGGAATGTGAACAACTACTCCCTCGGCTGCCGCTGGTCCTCCATTTCGGACACTGACTCGGACGGAGAGAGTTTGTCCTTGCGTGACCGACGGATAAGGCGTCGCAAACAAGGTGAAGCCAAGATCAGCGTGAGGAGAAGCAGAAGGATTGGTAGAGGGTGTTGTTGGAGTCGTTGGATCAGGCCTGGGCGTTGTAGGCTCCGTCGGGGTGCCAGGAGTCGTAGGCGTGGAAGGAGTGGTTGGCGTACTTGGCGTAGGCGTTGTCGCACCACTCACGTACGCACCAACGACGTTTCCGCTTGAGCGTGAAGCACCCGAACGATCCGCAGACACACCATTTGCGAGTTCCCCAGCAGGTACATTGCTCGGCGAGCGATCACCGCCAGCAAACGAAGGGATCACCATCGCAGCCAAAAGAGGCGATGAAGCATCCGCCAAGCGGAAGTCACCCTGCGCTGCGTTCACGAACCGTGGCTGAATCGTGTTGAATTGATTATCACGCCGTAGCTGCGCCGGATTACACGTTGGTCGATCTGGCGAACAACCCGTTCCGTCACCGACGCCAATATCGTTCGACGAATCCCAAATGATGTTTCCCTTAAATTGAAGATTATCATCCGCGTAAATGGTGCCACTCAACCCAGAGCCAGCATGAGCTGTGCGAGGGGCAGCCACCTGAATCAAGTAAGGAGCTGACGTACCCGCTGGGTTCACGAAGAGATTGTTGTAGATGAAGATGTTCTTACTTGGAATGAGACTCTCTTCTCCATCGCTTGACCCCCATGCGCCCAACGCTTTGATGCTCGGACAATTCACACGATCATCACCTTGATCACAAGCACGTCCACCAAAGTTCGCTTCAAATACATGATCTGCACGACCACCGCCCGCGCCAATTCCAATACGGTACAGGGTGTTGTGTGCCATCAAGATATTGTATCCCCCGTTCACTCCCATACCAGCCGTCCCCGTGTCGTGGATCACGTTATTCACGACCTTGATGTCATAGGCTTCGTAGTGGAGCCAAGGCGCGACCAGGTACTGCACGCCCGTTCCCTGCCCCGCGAGATAGCCACCCACACCACAGTTGTAAATTTCATTTCCCTCGACACGAATAGATGCCGAACCACCTTTACTATAGATACACCAATCACCTGCGTTGTGAATCTTATTATTTAGAACATGTCCGTATTGCACTGCCACGAAATCGATCGCGTTATCATCTGCACCGGAAATATCACTATCTTCGACGTAGATATGCTGTGATTGATTCACTTTCAACGTCTCATGCGCCTGTCGATTCCCTCCATTCAACGTCACGCCACGCAACAAAATGTAGTCGGACTGCTCAAAGTGAAGCGCGTCACCGGCTGGTACCGGGACAATACTCAGATCAATCAAGTAGAAGTATTTGAGGCCCTTCGAGTTAATATCTCCTCCCAATACAGCTGCCCCACGACCATCAACCGACTGCAGCACAACCGGGAACTGAGCTGTTCCCACACGATCATCCCAAAAATTCGGCATCGCATCACGTCGATAGTTCCCCCGTGTCAGCAAGAAACGATACCCCGTCGTAAATGACTGGTTCGCTGGAATGCGACGCCAGGCTTCCGCGATCGTACGCAGAGCAAGTGAACGTGTCGCACCGCTATTCGAGTCGCTTCCATTCGAAGGGTCAATCCACACATCACGTAGCGTTGGACTTCCCATATCGTAACGACCAGTAGGCGAAGTCAGAGCTGGTGCAGCGGACGAACCCGTAGATGGTGCCGGTGGAGGGGTCGGTGTTACAGACGGTGAAGTAACGGGAGGCGTCGTCGCTGGCGGAGTCGAAACAGGTGGCGTGGAGGCTGATGACGGCGTGGTTGGCACACCCGTTGAACCACTTGTACCGCCCATCACTGCCGCGAGCTCATCCAAATTCACCGCATTTGCTGCCACTTCTCCGGCGTAAACTGAAGCGAAACGCTTTGGATGCAAACCATCTCCATCACGCCCAATGACGTTCATGTTAAACCCAGCCCCACTGCGCCAATTTGGATTCGGGAAAGCTGTGGTCGGAACGTTATTCTTGAATGGGGTAAACTGATCAACGAATCGAACACGCGCGGACGAATGACTCGATTGATACGAGTCGACAGCCGCACGCACACGCGTCACAAATTTTGCATCACCCGATGCGACACTTATCTCGCTGTCAGGCATATGCCCCGTAACATATACCAAGGGATTTGTGTTACACGAAGAACCGGTCACGGCGAGATCGATCAGTTGCGTTAGTGTCTCATTAAAGAATCGGTCATCCGTTCCCTTGTCATTTCCCCCACGTGAGACAAACGCAACGTCGTAACAAAATTGCTTGTTTCGTAATTCATTTCCATGCTCTTGGAGCCAGGTCTCGTTGTCACTACCAGACATGGCGGAGGTACGGCCTGGTGTTGGATAAAAACGACAAGCGCCCGAACCGGCGTAAGGATAATCATCCCCTGCCAGCCAACCCGCCGCACCTACGAATTCAACAGTCAGACCAGGACGACGCAGTTTGAGCTTTTCTGCGAACGGGATCATCCAACCATACTGATCATCATCGTTATTCGAGGGATTATTGAGAGCGCCTGACGACGTAAATGGCGCCTCACTCATACAGTTGCGTCGCTCAATACTCTCACCCGCGACGTATACACGGAGTGGAGCGGCAGATGCCTGAAGTGGTGCAGCAAGCGCGACAACGCCAAGCGCGCATGCACCAACGCCAGCCACCACACACAGGCTTCGAAGAATATGTGAAGAGGACATAAGGTTTGTCCAAGATACCATAAAACACCCTGCATCGTTACGATGCAGGGTGTTTTTTCTCTCAATGAAGCAGAGCTTATTTCAAGGTGACCTTGGCACCAGCTTCTTCGAGCTTCTTCTTCATTTCGTCGGCTTCGGCCTTGGCTACACCTTCCTTGATGACCTTCGGAGCGGCGTCAACCAAATCCTTCGCTTCCTTCAAGCCGAGACCCGTGATTTCACGAACTGCCTTGATGGCGCCGATCTTGTTGGCGCCGGCGTCCGTCAACTCAACGTTGAACGAGGTCTTCTCTTCGGCGGCGGCAGCGGCACCACCAGCGGCGG
>CAZENZ010000018.1:0-18013 GCA_964513705.1 uncultured Gammaproteobacteria bacterium | reverse complement strand
GCCTCATGCACCCCATGCATGCGCTCTAGCCAACTGAGCTATACCCCGATGAATTTACAAAAACAGAGTGGACGATAACACCCAGGTCTATTCTAAACAAGCGAAACATGAACCCATATTGAGCAAAATAAAGCCTTATGATAGGCTCCCCCGTTCCTTCTGTCATTCTTCACGCCCTTTCAGATCTTCACACATTCGCAAACAAAACACGCATCAACGGGAGAAACCCCATGCTGCAGATCAAGATCACGAAGCTCGGCCTCATGACGTTCCGGATCGAGATGGAGAACGCGGATGATCGCATTCTCTTCGAGACGCACGCTCACAACATCACAGTCGGGATGGAGTGTATCGAAGAAGATCGCCGCTTCGGAAAGGGAGATGTACGTCCGAACACCGTTCGGATCGCGGGCACGATCCTGCACGCAAGGTCGCCACTGGGCGAAATGGACTGGTTCGATTCGAAGATGTCATCCGGTACCCCTGGCTGGATCGATCTTCCAGTCGGCGCCCTCCAAACCGAGGTCGATGGAACATCACTCCTAGCCGAGGTGGAGCGTCTCTGCGCAGCGCCTCGTACCAACCTACCTGAGGACAGCGATTCTTCAGGTCAGTACTACTCGGGCTGGACCGCCCCCGTGACGAACGATGGTGGTCTGATCATCCAAATCGACGATATCAACATCGCCGACATGTCCTCGCAGAGTCCGAACACCGACCTCTGCGGATTCAACCCGAACTGGAAGGTTAATTACCTGGTACGAGGTCAGGGCAAACAACGATTCGTCATCGAGGATCAGACGGCTGGCGACCACCTGCTCAAGTCGATCTTTCTCGGCATCGAGGTGAAGGCAGAGATCGACATGCTCTTCCGAACCATGACCGTCGCGAAGCCACCCGTCATCAGTCGCGAACTCGACGCGAAACTGAGCAGACTCGGCTGGCATGTCTGCGGCTGGGAAAAGGACGCGCTCAATGGCCACAAGGAGTCCATTCGGCCACTCATCGGCCGGCCATTCCACATGTACGTGCCGGTGGCCATGCAAGAGACTGTCGACTTCAAACCGTATCGTCGGATGGGCGACGCGAATCCCCCCGCGATGCGCACACGGATCCATGAAGGAGCCCTCTCTCTGCCCCTCGAAATGGCGATGGGGATCGCCATCGCCTCATACAGGGCCGGCTGGCGCCCCCAGGGTGCAGAGAAGCTGCTAGCGCTCACCACCACCACCACCACCACCACCACCACCACCTGAACACGAACGCCCCGCCCGGGGCCGGCAGCGACTCTGCCTCTTCCTGGGTGGGGCGCTGACGTTTAAAACCATTGCCTAAATCAAATTTTCGTGTATACTTGAGCACAAACAGCCCGAAGAGGGCTTTTTAAAGATCTACACTTCTATGAACTTGATTGACCGTACTCGTACCTACTTCCGCGCCTCCAAAGAAGAACTCATGGCTGTCACCTGGCCTTCACGTCAGGACATTATTCGTTACACAGGCCTCGTCGTCGCGACCGTAATCGTGTTCGGAGTTTTCTTCAGCGCGCTCGATTTCGTCATCAACGCTGGTATTCAGGGCATCGTCAGTAAGAAAGCAAATACGACACAGAACGGCGCTACAACAAGTACAACCCCAGCCGCCACTCCCGTGAATGTGAATCCAGTCGATGTTCAGGCCACGGCACCAGATGGAACACCAACCGACGTAAAGGTTGAACAGGTCCCGGTGAATCAAGCTACTTCTAGCTCGCAGAATTAATTCGCTCCTTTGTTTTCACCTTACCCAACGCTATGCCTAAGCAGACCGCCGAATACGGCCGACGCTGGTACGCCATCAACACCTACTCCGGCTACGAGGAAAACGTCATGAACAACCTGAAGCAGCGCATTGAAGCGCTCGGCATGCAGGAAAAGATCTTCTCCGTGGTCGTTCCAAAAGAAAAGAAGATCAAGATCAAGAACGGCAAGCGCCGTGTTGTAGAAGAAAAGATTTTGCCTGGCTATGTGCTTGTTGAAATGATCGTGACAGATGACTCATGGTACGTCGTTCGTAACACGCCAAACGTCACTCAATTCATTGGAATGGGCACGACTCCAAGCCCACTTGCCGCCGATGAGGTCGGTTCAATCATGAAGCGCATGGGAACGACACAGGAACCAGAAATCACGATCGACTTAGCAGAAGGAATGGCGGTTCGTATCTCCGAAGGCCCCTTCAAGGGCTTCGAAGGCAAGGTAATCGGCATCGATGGCTCACGCGGCAAGGTCAAAGTCTTGGTCAGTATGTTTGGCCGTGAAACCCCCCTCGAACTTGACTTTACCCAGGTAAAAAAGATTTAATAGGTGCGCTTCTCGCCTATCCAGGCGCTTATAATGGATTATTTCTCTTCATATGGCCAAGAAAGTCAAGACACTTATCAAGGTCCAGGTGGTGGGAGGCAAGGCAACTCCAGCTCCTCCTCTCGGTCCTGCCCTTGGTCAGCACGGAATGAACATCGCGGAATTCTGTCAGAAGATTAACGCCGCGACTCAAGATCGTCTCGGAGAAGTCGTGCCAGCGATCATCACTCTCTACGAAGATCGTACCTACACCTTTATCTTGAAGACGCCTCCTGTTTCGGAGCTCATCAAGAAGGCAGCCAAGATTACAAAAGGATCTGCGAAGCCTCTCACGGAAAAGGTTGGAAAGATCAATAAAGCTCAGGTTCGCGAAATTGCTGAGAAGAAAATGCCTGACCTTAACTGTACTTCGATCGAATCGGCGATGCGCCAAGTCGAAGGAACAGCAAAGAACATGGGAGTCGACGTGGTCTAAGATCACATTAGACATGACACGCAAAATGACCATCCGATACCATGGATGGTCGTTTTGTTTTATGCATCATGACTTTGATATGACGCGACCCTCAGTGAAACGGAACGCAAGCGAAGGGCGTCACACGTCTCGACCGAGGGCCGAAGCGTAGGTTGTTTATGCACCGCTTGCTCAGTGCGGGTGGTTCAGCGATGCGCGAAGAACGGGAGGAAGCCCATCCGAAGCGCGGCATACACGACGAGCGCCGTGAACATGAGGGCGTCGATCCGGTCGAGGGTGCCACCATGACCTGGCAGGAGCGCCCCCGAATCCTTGGCTCCTGCCCCACGCTTCAGCACGGACTCGCAGAGATCACCGACCTGGCCGAAGGCGCCTGCGATGAAGGCGAGCAGGATGCCCCGACCGAGCGGCAGACCCGGCAGGAACCAGACGTGCGCGATGATGGCCGCGAGCACGGACCCGGTGAGACCGCCGATCGTCCCGGTCCAGGTCTTGTTGGGCGAGACCGCTTCGTAAAGCTTGGGGCCCTTGAGCGTCTTGCCGAAGAGCATGGCCATCGCATCCGAGAGCCAGGCCACCAACATCGTGAAGACGCAGAGACCAGCGCCCTGGAACGACGCGCCGAAGGTACGGATGAGAGCGATCGTCGCCACACAGCCGCCGAGGTAGAACGGGCCAGTCCAGAGGATCTCGGCTCGCAGGTACTCACGCCTCCCCACCGAATGCGGATCCGCCAACAGGCGCAGGAGGGAAAGTACTGCGACGGTCGGACCTACCCACAGGAAGGCCGCGAACTCCCCGAGATGGAGAGGATCTTGTGCGATCAGGAGCAGGAACAGGGCCAGACTCCCCAGAACGACCTTCGCCTGACCGAGCCGCGGCAGCTGGTCATCGAGACGAGCCAGCTCGTAGGCAGCGACGATGAGCGCCGCGCCACAGAGCAGGAACCACGCGAGTGGCGGCCCGTAGTAGAGCAACCACAGGATGGGGAGACCTGCCACAATGGCGGTTCCGAAGCGGCGAACGATATTGTTGTTGAGCAAAGGGCACCTCCAGGTGCACGAGTCGTTGTTTGAAAATGACATTCAAACGACTACCGTTTGAATTGGGAGCATTAGAACGGAAGTAACCGATTAGGTCAAATAATCTATTCCTATTCTTTGAAACTATTTTTTGATACGAAGCCGCGCCACCCAGGAGATGAAGCCGAGGTGGTGGCTTCATCTCCTGGGTGGCGCGATGATGGCTGTACCGGCCCGTCGTCAGCTCATGGAGCGGTCGGGCTGCGCGCCCTTGCCGCTCTTGCCGACCAACTTGGTGCCGCCGAGCGGGATCTTGGGCGTCAGAGCACCCATAATCAGGTGCGGCAGGAACGAGAGCGCCGCATCGAGCGCCTTGGCCCGCAGGCTGACGTGGTAGCCCACGACGCCGCGTCCATGATGGTTGACGCTGTGCAGGTACTCGGTGACCTCGGCGGTCACGAACCCCGCCTTGGAGCGGTAGATGCCGGGCTTCATGACCTCGGCCTGGGCGGTGAGGGCGGGCACCGTGTCCCACACCATCACCTCGGTGACGCGGCTGATGAGGACCGAGGGCACGTACGGCACCTCCGCGTTGAGCGGGAGGAAGAAGCGTCCGTCCGCATAGGACAACCGCTGCCGGACCTTCCGGCCGTCGACGCGGATCATCACGTGGTGAACGTCGGACTTGGCGCCGATGTGGGCGCTGTTGACCTCCTGGGTGGTGACGACATTGAGACCGCTGGTGTTGAGAAAGACCCAGATGGTGCGCATGACGACTCGTGCTCCCGGTTTGCTCGCCAGCTAGATCGCTAGCAGAGACGTAATAAAATATCACAAATTCCCTCTTTTGTCAATGAAAATGGCTTATTTTTGACAAATTTCGCTAAAATAGCTAGTCTATGGACACATTATTCTTAGACGTGGGACTCCGCTCACACGGAGGCTTGAACCACATCCCTGTATGGCCAACGCCGCACACGGCAAGCGCTACACCGAACTTGCCAAACTCGTGAATCGTAAGCAGCTCTATCCAGCCCTTGAGGCACTCGAGCTCGTCAAAAAGACGTCAACCACAAAGTTTGATTCCAGTGTCGAAGTTCACTTGAACCTGGGTATCGATGTAAAGAAGGGTGATCAGCAGGTGCGCGCCACATTCGTCTTCCCTCACTCGATTGGAAAGTCGAAGAAGGTCATCGCCTTCGTTCCTGCCGATCGTGAAAAGGAGGCGAAGGATGCAGGTGCGGAAATTGTCGGTGGCGATGAACTCATTGCTGAGATCGTGAAAAATGGAAAGGTTGATTGCGACATCACGGTCGCGACTCCAGACATGATGCCTAAGCTCGCCAAGCTCGCGAAAATTCTTGGTCCAGCCGGTCTCATGCCTAACCCAAAGACAGACACGGTCGGTACAAACGTGAAAAAGATGGTTGAGGAAATTAAGAAGGGTAAGGTCTCGTTCAAGAACGACACAACCGCCAACATTCACCAGTCGATTGGAAAGGCCTCCATGGATGCCAAGGCATTGCTCGAGAACCTCACGATGTTGGTGGACGCCGTGCGCAAGGCCAAGCCAGCTTCTTCGAAGGGCGTGTTCCTCAAGTCAATTACGGTGACCTCAACGATGGGTCCAGGCGTGAAAGTCGACGGCGCTTCGATCGCGTAGGACGAACATCAACGTCACGACAAGATACGTGCAAAAAAACTCCCACAGGCTTAGACCGAGTGGGAGTTTTTGTTTTGCACGAGGAATGGCTTTAAACACTCAAACGCAGCGGCCGCATCTTCCTCGGCAACGAAAAATGTTTCTTCAGAATACGTCGAACACTTCTCCACCATATTGATGTGATGCAAGGCGAGCTGACGAATCAACGCGTAGGTAATGCCCGGCATAAACAGATACTCCTCTGAAGGATACGTAACCGTTACCGCCGCGAGACCCGGAGCAACCCCCTTTGGCCTGATACGAGGAAAGGCTTTCTGCAAATGATGCACGACCGCCGTAGGCGCAATGATCGCGAGTTCATGATTCCCACGAATCGTAATCACCATGTCATCTTTCTTTTTTGGCTGAGCTTCGAGCCAACGGGTGATTTTGTCACCATTTTCGTTGTGATCGAAGGCAATTTCAGTGAGACCGGTCTTTAGCGTGAGAGAAGAAATGGAAAAATCAGGCACCAGCGGTGGGAGTCGCTTCGACCGCTGCTCTTCTAGCAACGTCTTCCGTAAACGAGACAATACGGTCACAACCGTATTGAGCTGCACTGGCTTCATACACCAATTACTCACCGTTTTCAGGATCTGTTTAGCAAACGCACGGGAATTTAACAGGCCAGCCAATAATGCTTCGTAGGCGATAGGGTCTTGGAAAAGGGACTGCCGAGTGGCCTCGGTAATTTTACGCATATGTTACATATGTAACATTTTTGTCATTTTTGTATCAATTGTGTTTTTTCTTTGGACCGCAGGCAAGGCCGTTTATCCTAGTTCCAGCGCGCAAACCCTTTATCTCTTACAACTCACCTACTCACACCTCTATGGAGAATACCCTTCCTCGTTATTACACCGATATGCAGTGCTACCAGCTTTCAACCAACGTCACGCATTCAGAAACACATGACGGACTAACCGTTATCACACTTGAAGACACGATCTTTCATCCACAAGGCGGTGGACAACCAGCAGACCGCGGAACGATCGAGGGCTCCCAAGGTCTTATGCAAGTGACTCACGTCAAAAAGCGTGAGAATGGGATGATCGAACATATCGGAACCATGATTGAAGGCGCCATCACCTCCGGAGATGCGGTGACGTGCGCGATCGATCAAGCTGCCCGGCAACTCCATAGCCGCCTCCATTCAGCCGGACACTTGCTAGATGTAGCTCTAGAAAAACTTTCTCTTTGCTGGGAACCAGGAAAAGGCTATCACTTCATTGACGGACCGTACGTGGAATATCTCACCACGGACACACCCGACACAGACCTAGCCCAACAGATCGAACACATCACCGCCCAACTCGTTCAAGAAAACATTCCAACAATCATTGAACTGCAAGGCACAAAACGCATCGTCCACCTCGGCGGAAAAGCAGTGCCCTGCGGCGGTACGCACGTTCAGTCGCTCGGGGAGATCGGCACGCTCAAAATCCGAAACATCAAGCAGAAGCAAGGAACGGTAAAGATTGGTTACACACTCGACACATAGAACACATTCACCACCACAAACAAACATCCTCCCCTTTTCGTGAAGTGGGAGGATGTTTCGTGCCAATGAGTAACGCCTCTTTATTCGACCTTCAAATCAACCCGCTCCTGCATACTTGGAATTTTGCGCAACCAACCAGGTGAAGTGGTAACGTCAACGGATTCGACCCCATCAATCTTTTTTAACTCATCAATGACTTCTTGTTTAGACCTGCCGACCATCTTTTCCTTCTTCAAGGCATCACTGGCTGGCGTAAGACGAGCTGCTGCATCCGTCTGCACACGCACCGTTGCCGTTTCTGAACGTGGATCAACCGACTCGATCTGATAGCGGATCGAACGACCGTCAAACGGAACAATCTCACGATCTGAAGGCACCTTCTCACGCAACTTACTACGGACCAGTACGAGCATGTCATCCTTCGGATAGTAGACCGATGTCACGTCCGCTTGAACGTAGATGATAAATGATTGTGGCGTCGAACCAGGCAATACCTCTTTGCGCACCTTTGTGAAATAGACGCCTTCTAGGGAAGAGGATTCCGCCACCTCGGAAGCGAGTTGTCGCTTCGCGCGCTCAAGTGTTTCATCAATAGCCAAGCGCTCAGCCGCGTCGATTTCTTCTTGAGTTGGAGTGGCTGCACCTGGACGCGTCACCCGAGGCGTTGGAGTTATTGATGGCTTTGGCGCAGGAGTTGGCGCGGGTGTCGACGCTCCTGCATCAAGCTTAAAGGCGACACTTGATTCGGCGTAAATAAATTTCTGCAAATCCACGAACAGGCCCGGAATTGTAAACTTACTTGGACCAATCGCGAATTCAGCGCCCGGCTTGTCGGCGTAGACCGAAACCTCGACCGATCCGCCCGCAGGAATAGTGACAGCTTTATCAATACGGAATAATTTATTATCTGCCGTCAACAAACGCGTTGTTCGAACCAACGTCTGAGTACGTGAATAGTTATTCACGATCTTGGCCGTACCACGCGCGATCGCGTTTGACGAAGCCGCTGGAGCTGTCGTTTCCGCAGAAGTGGTGGTTGGCGTAGCCGATGGAACAAGCATTACCGGAGTGGTAGTAGCCACAGCAGTCGTTCCACGAATCTGGAATTCTTTGCGATTCTCAAATGTGCCCTGAGCGACACGACCTAAAAGCTGACCCGCTTTGGGGGTCTTTGCTAGCTCAACGATGGTATCCACCGCCACCGGCTCTTTCTTTACATGAACCATCACCTCAGCACGCACGGATGAGAGCCAAAGAATCGCCGCGATAAACAACACGGTTAAGCCAATAAATCCGAAGGCGATTTTGCGGTACAGATACGAGCGCGGGGGTGTGGAAAACGAAGGAGCTGTGATGGGGACGACATTCGGACGACGGCTTCCGCGGATAGGCATACAAAAAGGAAAGAACAACCGATATCATAGCACACATTTGATATCCACAGTGTGCGTGATTCGTTCGGCTAGCGCACCACTCCCCGACCACCCGCCAACGGATCGTCTGGAAGGTCAGTTGTAAGGGCGGGTTTGAGACGCGAAATCTGGGTCCCAAGCTGCTTATCATGCGCCTCGAAGGCCGTTTCCCCTAACAAAGGGGCAAAACGGCCAACATCCGCCCGTTCAGGGGTTACTTGAACCTCAAACGAGGCGGCTCGTCGTGTCGCATCAAGGAGAAAGGCGGGAATCGTCCAACGTACTTCACGCGTTGCTTCGTCGAAGGTCAGAGACCCTTTCTCGACCTGGACATTTTTACTCCAAACAGCGATCGCCGGAAGTTTGGCACGAACCGTAATTTGATCTAGTTCATGAGTTTTTTTTGTAATCACCCAACTCACACGATAGCTTGTCGTCTTCCCTACTTGAGGGGGCAAAGGACCCGTTCCAAGTGGCGCACCCTCTTCTGTCGCGTAGCGTGCCTCAACCGCCAGATCTGCATCCGTTTTATAGCGCAGATTAAGAGGCGTTGTTCTCACGTCGCGCGCTCCCAGCGCCGAGCCTACCCGATCGATATGCGCCGAAGCCGTGAGCTGAACCACTGCTTCTTTACTGCTCGTAGGAGCGGATCGAAGGGGCAAGATCCAATCAAACGAGCCCTTGGCGCCAGGCGGCAACGATCCAAGACTTGGTACCTGAAGAGAAGAGAGCTTGAGTGTTTGGGTCTGTCCTTTTGTACTCGAAGCCGCACGTTGTACATCTTCGAGCAACGACCACTGGACAAGACTATTCGGTCCCGTCTGCTTCTTTCCGTTTACAACAGATTCACTAGCAAGCGTCAAAGAAACATCTTTAAGGATTTCTCCACTCGTATTTTCATAGCCAAAAGTCACACGCAACGGCGCACCTGGTTCAATGGGCGCCTCACTCGCACTTCCGTTTACGATCATTCGCAATGCCAAGTCACCGGCCAGGACCACGGAACGAGCTTCTGTCTGCTCGAGCGATACGAACGCCCCACGAACGTCCGCTCGACCCACAGCCGCCACAATCAGCGCATCTCCCGGATGGCCAGCTAGCATCGAGCCAGTGACTTGAAGTGTCGTCATCGAACCAGCCGGCAAACGAGTAATAGGCAGCGTCAAAAGCTGACCATCCTGATGTAACCCCTGAGAAGATGACGCCGAAACAACGAAGCCCTCTGGGAGAGTGAAGCGCGCCATCAGCGGACCAAGTTCTTGATCTGAACGATTTGTCACCTGATAACGGAAAGCAACCTGATCACCGGGCAACATACGTTCTGGCACCACCAAAGAGCCACCAACTGTAGAGGTGGTATATGCCAACCGAATAGTTTCAGCGAGCTGCCGCTCACGATCAAGGGCATCGGGATGATAGGTCGCAAGCGCCTGGAGCGTGGCCTGACGGTCACTCGATCCATAAAACACCCCGTGAAGTTCAATCTGCCCTTTCTGCTGTGGCGGGAGAAGACCAAGATTCCAAATCGTGGAAGAGGCATCGGTTGCCCTAGGGCTCGCCGACTGCAACACAAAATCCGTCGGCAAAAAAACACGGATGCTCGCCTCTCGCACTGGCTGGAGTTGGGTATTTTCCCACTGAATACGAAGGGTTTCTTCTTTCCCGAGGCTGATCTCTTTTGGAGCTTCTATATGGAGCGCGATCGCCGGTGGGCCATCCGCCCGCCAAGGACGCCACAGCATAAATCCAAGCCAGGCGCAGATACAGACCACACAAGCCGCGAACACCATCCACACCGTTGTTCGAAGCCACCAGAAACTCCTCCGACGCTCAAACTGATCAAAATCTGGGAGATCACCCTGATCATCGCGATAGATCGCGGACAAACGATCTTCGACACTGCTATCGTGTTTCGTCTCTTTCTTGCTGGATCGTGGCTTGGTCATACGGGGCAGGGAGCGCAAAGGACAAGGCGAAAATCTGATCTTCTGACAGCGGACCGGACCAGGCGATAGAACCCGGTTTCTTCGTCACGTCTTCTCGATTCGACCAACGGATATCCCAAGTTGGAGGAAATTCAACACTAAGGTTAAGTGTACGATCGGTTTTTCCGGACTGACTCGTAAGATACAGCGTATAGACACCTCCTTGAACGTCCGCCGCCCCCGCATAGTCTGACATGGCACGCTCAGAAAGCTCTTGAACGGTGAATGGCAAACGATAACGGAAGACGGTACGTGATCGCTGACCCGGCTTGAGCTGCACCCACGCGCCGAAGGCTGTTCGACCAAACTCCTGGGTGATATCTGCCCCGCCTGGACCGTTCTGAGGGAGATTTACGAGCTTCGCGAGATCTGGATCTGGCAAGTCTTGCTCGAGTGGTTTTTTGTATGCGGTAGACGTCGGTGGCTGAGTTCCTTCGACAGACAGGAGTTCAGAGCCAAGCGGAACATATAGACGCACGTACTCAACGTTATTCGCACCACGGAACAACTCACCCAACTTACCGTCATGCGCTCGATCAAGCGTCACCATCGTTTCGATGTGACCATCTGGCAAGATCTGGACACGCTGATCAACTGCCTCACGAATAACAGCATCCGTCTTCTGTCCACCGATATTTGCCTCAATCAAGCTCATAGCGTCCCCCTTTGTCGGCTTCAAACGACCCGCCCAACCAAAGCGTTCGGCATAGGACTGAAGTTCAGGCTCACGGAACCACATCTGGATATCTTTGTGGCGCAATGATTCATCTAACAGCGCGATCAAACGCACACTCTCTTGTGGTGGAGCTGTGCGAAGACGTTCTAAGATCACAGGGAACAGATCACCGATGATCTTTTTTGGCTTATTCTCGGTCTTATCGTATTCAAGTTCAACGGCTTTCTGAAGCTCTAACTGAATATTGTCAGCCGTGAATGATTTTCCGTAGGTAGGAAGCTCGATCGGCCCGGTGAACCTCAAAAGCGGCTCGAGCACCGTTGCATTTACCGCAATCACCCCATCAAGCGTCGACTGACCCCCCTGGCTCCAAAACCAGCGTATCTTCTCAGCAGACGCGGCAAAATCTGGGAACCAGTTCGCATCTTGGAACTCCCAACGTGGATTCACGAGGTGGAGAGGCTTTGGGGCCAGCACACGACTCTTGAGCTGACCGCGCAAGTCATAAGGACCTCCGCCTGGCACAAACACCTGATCAATTTCCCCACGGTCGATCATGAGTTCAGCTACGGATCCCATAAATCCTCCTGTTGGACGAAGTTCTGCCTGGTTCTGAAAGACGAGTAGATAGGTTTGTTCACGAGATTCGCCCAATAACAACCGAGCAAACGCTAACGTCGCCGACAGATCTTCAAGCGTACTTACACCCCCCGTAACAGCCGCACGCGCTTGCGCAACACGACCACGCTCAGCTTCCGGCAGAACCTCGTCGTTCACTTCCGCAAAACGTTCACGAGCGCGGTTTAAGGTTGGCAACGCCGCATTGATATAGGTCTGAAGGGTCGTGATGCGCTCAATTGGATAACGCACCTGAGCCGCAAGGGCTTCTTGAACACCTTCCGTCACCAAACGGCCCGCTTTCGTGGCCTGAGTACCCGCATCGAGCAAGGCTACGCTACTGCGATATGCTTCGCGCGTTTGTGGCAAAGAACTCACGATAAGTGTCGTAAGACCATTTACCTGACGAAGGCCATCCTCAGCTGCACGGAACCGTTCAGAAGCAACCGCTAGAGCCGAAGGTGCGTCCTGAATTGGATTCGTTGAGTTAGCAACCTGCGCAACTTGTTCCACCGCCTCACGACTTTGCGACAAACTCTCTTCTACCGTTCCTCGAAATGAACGCGACAAAGAAACGGCACCTGCTGGCAAACTCGCGACCAAGAGCCACGCCGCCAACCCACCAAATACCTTCACGAAATCTAGGCGCGGAACCAGTACCGGTACATCCCAAGCACGTTCGGTCTGGGTGATGAGCTCCTGTTCACGTTCTTCAACTTCTGAAATCAGTCCTTCAACGTCTTCTTCGGCGTGCGAGAAAAAGGCTCTGATGCGATGTCGAATCAAAGACCAGCGATACCCTAAAGAGCTGCTACCGATCGCCTCAGCAGCTGTCCATTGATGATCGAAGTCAATCGGCAGAACATGCGTCTCACGTGTTTCCTGTGGACGTTGAATGATCGGCACAGGAAGATTCGTACGTCGTTCAGCACGTTCTACCTCCCAACGAATAAATGGAGAACGAAGCTTTGCTAGATAACCATAGACTTCACGAAACGCTACTTCAGGATCACCCGGCGTAAACTGATGATGAAAAACAAAGGGATCAATATCAGGAATGTGGAGGTCCAAAGCCTCAGCTAGCAGTAACTCAGGAGACAAACTCACGTCTGCTGGTAAGTTCCATTCATGGATGGAGCGCTCACGTGGCGCGCGCTCCTCCTCGTAAATTGGTTGAACCAATCCCTGAACCGAAACCACAAACGGACTCTGTTGATGTGCCCGATGATGAACCGGAATGTATACAGGACCTTTCTGTTTTATCCGCGGAGTGACCAACATTTCCGGAGCTACTGGTTTCTGGACTTCTACAATCACCTCAACAGGAGCTTGGATACCCTCTGATGGAGTACGTAAAACCCGGCGTCGAATTTTTCGCTTCGCTCGACGTTTCGCGGGCGCAACCGACACTGGTCCAACCACGTGAGACAGCAATTCATCCAATAATTCTTGGCCTTGCTCGTCCCGCGTAGGCATCTCTCGGTCTGGCGTCGCTGAAGAGGCAGGATCGTACATGAAATGACCCGAAGGATCGCTCACATCATATCATTAGACAGAGGTCTTCCGAAAGAAGATGTAGGCGCTTGGCAAGTCCGGCATTTCCCGCTACTATCCCCGCACATTGTGCAAAGAGTCGGGGCGTAGCTCAGTTGGCTAGAGCGCCTGCTTTGGGAGCAGGAGGCCGCAGGTTCAAGTCCTGTCACCCCGACCCTCGGCATAATGTCTTTGTTTAAGCGAAAGCAAGCTGCGGAACAATGGGAGTGGAAGGCCGCTCCATCCGACAGACCTCCTCCAAAGACCACAAAAGCGACTCTGTACAGAAGCGCAACCGAAAAGCCTGAGACCCGTCAGAAACAGAGAAAAAATATACTCGCTTCTGCCCTACTCGTTCGGCGTGCATAAACAGTACACGTTTCACCTGATGGAAACGTCCATTCCATTTAAAAACCATGGGTTCCGGATGGCTATCGCGAAAACACATCATGACATCAATAGGAGCCTGCACCTTGCGATAGATCATAGAAACTAGTGGCTAAAGGAACGAATAACACCCTTCACGACACCTTGAATCAACGGGTCATAGCAAAAGATCGGCTTCATGGTTTTATTAGCTGGCTGCAAACGAATACGCCCACGCTCACGGTAGAACTTTTTGAGTGTCGCGTACGCGTTATCAAGCAGCGCTACCACTACGTCTCCATTTCGAGGCGACGGATTACGTTCCACGACAACATAATCCCCATCTAGAATCCCCTCCTCAATCATGGACTGACCTTTTACTTTTAAAATGTAGGTGTTTGATGGATCGCTCGCGAGTTCGGCTGGCACTGCCAAAGTTTCACGACGATCCTCAACCGCCTCAATCGGTTGACCAGCGGTAATGAGACCGACGAGCGGCAACACGACACTCCGCCCCCAAAGCACAGCTTTATCAGTCGGCTCGAGTTCACGATTGCCAGAATCGCCGTCCGAATCACGCAAATATCCACGCTGTCGGAGCGCTTGAACGTGCACATGAACCGTCGACGGTGATGCGAGCTTGAGACCACTCGCAATCTCGCGATAGGAAGGCGCGAAGGTGTGATCTTTAATGTACTGGACGATGAAGTCCAACACTTCCTTCTGCTTGGGAGTAAGTGGGATCGTCATATAGAACAAAAGTAGAACACAATACGAACACGGTCAAGTAGTGGAACATCCACAACAACGGAGCCTTATCCACAGTACTCGCGCACAACTCAATGGATCAGTGTTGCCACGCGTAACACTCCACGAATACACGTCAAGATAATTTCGTCTGAACTTTCACTGTAAGGTGTTTAGTAAACAACAACATGCCCGATTGTGCACAGAGCATGACGAATACACACCGCTCTCTCGATTCATTTGTTCCACTCACCTAAACAGTTCAGCTCCACAAAACACACGTTCCTCACTCGTACGCAGGCTTTCCACAAGCCAGAGAAAACCCATGACATGATGGAAGAGTAAGGCCTGAGAACAACGACGCTTCACCCGATCCGTCGAAGGATCAGACGCCTCACAACATGTCTTTTCCCCACTCGAGGGGACGAATCATTATTTCGTCCCTACTAGTTTGGTGTACCTTGATCAGCCCCCTGCGTTTTGTACGAGCAGCCGAAGCATCAACGACATCGTTGACATCTCCGGCGAACGTACTGATTGGCGAAGTACAGTGGTCCGGTTCGTCTCGCTCAACAGCGGATGAGTGGCTCGAGCTTTGGAATGTGAGCGACGTGCCTGTGCCGCTCGCTGGCTGGTCGCTAGTTGGAGCAAGTGAAAATCCAATTTATTTTTCTTCTTCACACATCCTCTACCCACAACAGACACTCCTTGTTGCAAACTATAGCGCGACCACAACGGATAAAACACTTTTAACGAATCAGGTCATAGCCGTTGCAACAAGCAGCCTATCCCTCTCAAATGACCACTTACTGATTGAGTTGCGAGACGCCTCCGGTTTGCTGCGGGACAGTGCTGGTACAGGCGTAAAACCACCAGCTGGAGCCACGTCACCTACCAATACCAGCATGATTCGCGTGGCTTCAAGCACGAGCTGGGCGTGGCGAGCGGCAACATCCACCTTCTTTACGGGAGCGTCTGATCTTGGATCGCCCGGCATCTGCGATGACTGTGTACTTCAAACAATACTCGCACCTAACGTACTCGTAGACACAAGTCCTTCGCCGCTACCGGAAACATCTGAACAAATACAACCAACCGAACCAGAGCTAATCATTGAAGATATTGATCCACCTGAAACCACTTCTTCCGAATCAATCACAACTACCACGCAAGCGATTCCATCCATCGTCGAAGAACCCCCATATTCTTATGAAATTTCCTCCTCCACCACTCTTACCGTTCCTACAACTACCGATGAAACTCCCATTCTTAAAACTCCGACAGAAGGAATCTCCACCAACGTTATTTCAACTTCAACTGCCGATTTAGTAGCAACATCAACGGAAATCAATACTGCAACCGGCGCGGAATCGGTCGTATCTTCTACACCACCGACAGCCGCATCCACGTCAGTCACGATCCCAATCCCGGCTACGCCCATCATGTCTCCTGCTCCAATAGCATCCGCCGCGAGTAGCTTCGTACCGACACCCATTCCAGATCCATTCTTGAACGAAATCATGGCCGCCCCAAACGCAAACGAAGAGGAATGGATTGAGCTTATGCTTCCATTTGGGGCAAGCCCACTCCGCTACCTAGATTGGCGGATCGAAGCCGATAACAAGCTTGTCTTTCGCTTCACGACTACCACCATCAAAGCCCTGACAACTCAAAGTGAATATCTGGTCACCGGCTGGAAATCATCACGTTTGAAAAACACAGGTGCGCTCGTACGTCTAAAACGCACCGATGGAAGCATTGTTGAAGAAGTCCGCTACTCAACCAGCACCAAAGGCGCATCATGGATGCGTAATAATCTATCCGGCATGTGGACAGCGACGAATCATCCAACACGATTGGCAAGCAACATACTCGAAGCCGTTCTAGCACCAAGCGTTAAAACAACACCGTCTAAGCCTACCGCGGTTAAAGTACCGACAAAAACAACCGCTGCATCTTCTTCAAAACTCACCAAACAAACACAACACACCCCTACACAGAAAGACACGGAAGACAGTGGCGGCAACGTTAAAACCCTCGCCGTGGCGGCCGCCTCTAAAAAAGTGATTACAACTGAAACAAACGAGTCCGCCAAAAAAACTTCATTCATCAAGACCGCAGCGAGTAAATCAACGATTGCTAAACCCAAAACAACAAAAGCGGCGACCACCAAGAAAACCCAGACTAAGAAATCTCTTGTCATGCCCAACTCTGTGACCCACTTCGAACAAATTTCTCCCGAGCAACTCTCACCACGTGTACGCGTACGACTTCAAGGCTACATTGGTTCAACCGTTGGTGTCTTTGGAAAGCAACGTTTCGTCCTCCTTGCTCCGGATGGTCGCGGCCTGCTTGTAAAAGCCACGACACAACAACCGAGTCCAAACCTAGGTGAGACAATCGAAATCACCGGACTCCTTTTCGCAAACGACGAGGGAGTACAACTCCAAATGGAAACAGGTGATACCTGGAAGCCCGTCGCGCAAACAACCGCTTCTACGCCACGGCTTGTTGACTGGAGCGCACCCGGTCTCGAGGATCAGTGGAGCCTAACAAAACTTGAAGGACTTGTGACGGATAGTCGGAGCTCTGGGATCACGCTCGAAAGCCAGGTTGGCGAAGTCACAATTCCGATAAAAGCCGTCTTAGGCTACCGCTCACAACGGGTGAAAGCTGGCGATACGATCGAGGTCCTAGGGATCTTTGACGGACGAAACGGCCAGTGGAAAGTTCAACCAGCCAAAGCCTCCGATATCGTCATCCTCAAGCATCCAGAGCCAGAGTCAAAGGGTGCTGCCACCAGCCCCAGCAGCACCAAACTCCCTTGGAATGCCATTGGAATCGCTATTGGAAGCATTGGAGCGGTCGAAGGCATCCGTCGCTGGCTCGAGAAACGAAAAAACACCTTGCAAGTCAAAGAGACCCCTGCTACTATCCTGGGCGCGTAAATAGCGCCCAAGCGGGTATCGTATAGCGGCTATTATGCGTCCTTGCCAAGGACGAGATGGGGGTTCGAGTCCCCCTACCCGCTCCAACAAGAACACTTCTCACACGAGAGGTGTTTTTGTATTGCAACCCTGATTTCATTGATCGAAAGCACAATAGTCGATATACGATTCGATTACGCTTTGAATACTGGTCGCCAATCCTGTGACACGCTAGTGACATTCCGCTCAGATTCGAGTTCTTTGAAGGCCATTTTCGGTAGAGTTTCTACAGCTGTCTGCAAAGACGATGGAGCCAAGTGGGAATATCGTTCCGTCATCTGGATCGTGGAATGACCTAAGAGCATTTGGGTGGCCTTCATGGGCACGGAACGAGCCGTGAGTTCAGAAGCGAATGTATGACGCAAGACGTGCCAACCGACCACTGGGAGTCCCGCTCGCTTACAGGCACGCGTTAAGGCCTTCCATGGCCAGCTGCTTTTTCGCATATGGTTTCCGTCCGGCCCAGCAAAGATAAGGCCGCTTTTCTTACGACGGGTTAGGAACAGCTCGTAAAGATCATCCGCCATAGGGATGGTACGAGTGCGGTTATTCTTTGGAGAATCCATCACCCCTTCAACCACTGAACGACGCACCGTGAGCGTACGCCGCTCCCAGTTGATATCCGACCAATCAAGTGCGCATAGTTC
>CAZENZ010000017.1:0-18058 GCA_964513705.1 uncultured Gammaproteobacteria bacterium | reverse complement strand
CGACGATCACATCCATCCCTACTTCGCGTTCTAAAGCAATCTCTTCAACACAAGCAATGCCACAGTCAACGGTGATCAAAACATTCGTGTCACGTTCTTTGAGTTTTCCGATCGTAGCTTTGTGAATGCCGTAACCCTCCTTGTCACGATGCGGAATATAGTAGTCGACCACACTATCCACGGTTCCACGATTTGTGAGACGTTTTTCAATTTCGCGGAGTGTTGTGATCAAAACGGTTGAACCCGTGATTCCATCCGCATCATAGTCCCCGTGCACGGTAATACGATCCCCCTTTTCTAATGCAGAAAAAACCCTCTCCAACGCCTGGGGTAGATGTCGAAACTGGGATGGGTTATGGACATGCGCCTCCCATGAAGGCGACAAAAACATCTCCGCCTCCTCCAGAGATCGCACCCCACGCTGCCACAACAGCGTCGCCACAAGCGGCGAAACTCGAGGCTGCCATGTCTCGATATCGGCGAGCTGAGGCGCCTCCCGAAGGGACCAAACGTACGATGCCATGGGGGTCAGTGTGACCGGCCGGCATAAAATGAGCAAGAAATGCCTTTATATAGCCAAAAACTTGACAATCGTGCGAAATTGTATTTAAATATTCCTACCAATCACACCTCGGGACACCAAGAGGAAGAATGAGCTCAGACAAACCGCCGCAGTCGGCACCGTTCGCCCATCGTCGAGTCGTCTTCGACCTCGATGCGGAGCGGAAGGTCATCAACCCCGCCACTGACATGGCCTTAGGAGGTGTATCTACGAGCACACTCCTCGTCGGTGCACCCTCAGGACACATCATGATCGCTCTTCCCACCGGAGAAGCGCTCGAGATCCGCGTGACACAGAGGGCGGGCAGCGTTCTCGAGGAGGCAAGGAAGTACTACGAGGAGCAAGGTCTGACTGTCCCCGACTACCTCAAGTGATGGTCCGCTACAACGAGCGGCGCCCCCAGCCAGTGGGGCGCCGCTCGAACTTATTCTCCAAAAATATCTATCTTCTCCCCGCGTCGTAGCGCAGCCATACGCGTTTTCACACTATCACCACCCGTTTTAAACTCCTGCTCATCTATAAATCCAGCTGCCACCGCCTTTTGATTCGGAAAAACCCTGACAAATTCCGCCTTCCCTGCCTCGATAGCCTGAATATCTCTGTCAGCAATCGCTTTTGCATCAAGAAACCCAAGTCGAACAAGATTCGCCGCAGTTGCTAGTACCTCCGTCTTTTTTGGAATCCAGGCCGGCATCGCCTCTGCATTCTTTGCTTTCGTCACCAAACCCTTCGCCGCAGAAGCTTGGCGTTTAATTTTTTGCGTCAATGCAATCGCTGCTTGTTCAACCGCAGTGCGTCTCCCAAGACTGTTCGCTAATCGGCTGTCTCGCTCCCGTGCAACTCTTTCCTCCTCAGCTCTTTGTCTTTCCTCCTTCGCTTGCCGTTCATCAGCGATTGCCTTCAAACGTGCGACTTCTGCAGCAGCCTTAGCGGCAACTCGCGCCGCTTCTGCCTCCAGATCCGCCCGATACTTCAGAGACGCCTCTTCAAGACGTTCGTCTCGCGCCTTGAGAGCGGCACGTCGAGCCTCAATTTCAGCCCGCACTTCCGATTCACGCTCTTTGAGCATAGCTCTTTCTCGCTCGATCACCTGCTGATCAAACCCCAGTAAAGCAACAAATTTTCGCGCAGCTTCAGCCCGCATCCCTTGTTCCAGTGGCACAAAAGCATCCCACTTATCATATTGAGAAACTGCTCCGGTCACTTGTTGGCGACGAGAGGCGTTGTAAGCACCAACCACTGCCAATTTTCCAAACTGTACGAACTGCGTGACACTTCCTTCTAAATCACGCTGTGCGTCTTCCACTAAAAAATGCTGATTCCAACGGTCTTGCGCATTTCCGTCCTCATACAGCGTTTTCGCCTGGACATAGATCGGCATCTCTCCTGGTAGTGAAACCACCAAATCAATCGAACGCTCTCTATCTTTGGTATAGCGCCTCAGATCCTGTCGAGGATTCCCATGCTGAATGGATGCCAGATGGCCAGTATCTGCCGCTATCGTCAAACAACGGAACAGATACATTTCCTGCAGCTCCAGTCGCTTTCCTTGCTCTTCACCTGATTCAGGCAGTTCACGAATCAAGCAAGCTAAACGTTCGTTCAATGCAAGTAATCTCTCATTACGCTCCGCAGTGTTCGCAATACGTTCTGCACGTCTCATCTCCAAATCAATCACGAGGACCTCGATATCTATCCAACCCAATTGAATTCTTTCCGTCACCGGAATCGGTCGATCTTCATTTAACTTAATCAGCTCAAGTACGCGCTTGTATGCCTGAATCGCTCTCTCCTCAGAGTCTACTAATTCCTGACGCTGATCGAAGGATTGAAACTCCTTAGCAACCTCCTCGCGCGTCAATGACTCTGGTTTGATTGGCTCCTCGCGATGAGTGGTCGGCTGTTTGATAAGGATCGCCTGCCAGGGAGCCGTCAGGATTTTATCAACTTTCTCCTGTGCTTCGATCCCTTTAAATAAATTCATCAAGGCTTCCAACCCATGAGCTACTTTCTCCAACGAGTTAATTGCCGCATCCATACGAGCTGCGGTCACATCGTGCTGAATCTCAGTCACCGAAACACGCTTATACACGATTGCCTGCGCAACCCGCTCGACATGGGCACGATAACGTCGCCCAACTTCAGATTCAGCCTCTGGCCGATGCCGCAAAGGATCAGCCGGTGCATACGCCACCAAAGAGCCTTCCATTCCCATAAAGAAGATAGGGCTAGTATAGCCCATTCACATTCCAAATACACGCCATTCGCGTCCTAAAACATCGAGTATGCCGCGAGCAATGGCAGCACCATTAAAATAATCGTCGCGATCGCGAGGACCTTCATCCAAAAGTTCAATCGAGCACGGGTCATAAGGAGAGAAAGGAGTACGTAGATAGTAGCGGCTCGTACACACCAAGACTAGCTGCGGCGCAAGACCTTGATAAAGGCCTCTGGCGGAATCTGGACCCCGCCCACCCCCATCGCGAGCATGCGTTCCTTCCCCTTCTTTTGTTTCTGAAGAAGCTTTGACTTACGAGTGTAATCGCCTCCAGACATTTTGGCCAAGACATCTTTACGAAACGGATTTACGCGGTCGGAAGCAATGATCTTGGCACCAATCACTGCCTGCAATTTAATCGCAAACTGCTCACGAGGCAACTCTTCTTTCAGCGTTGCGATAATTTCACGTCCACGACGATCGGCTTCAGTAGTGTGAAGCAGGGTTGCAAGCGCCTCCACCGGTTCTTCGGCTACATGAATATCCAAACGCACTACGTCAGAACCACGAAAATCAGAGAAGTCGTAGTTCAGTGAAGCATATCCCGCCGTCGCACTCTTCAGCTTATCGTAGAAATCGACGATAACGGAGGCGAGTGGCATGGAATAGTGCAGAATCGCACGCTGCATGTCCAAGTATTCTGTATTCTTGTATTCGCCACGACGATCTTGCACCAAGGCCATCACATTCCCGATGTACTCTTTGGGGCACACAATGTCCACCGTCGACCAAGGTTCACGCGTTTCTTCGATACGTGCCGGATCAGGAAAATCCCCTGGTGATTTCACAAACTTTTCTTCACCATTCGTGAGCGTCACTTCGTATCCGACCGATGGCGTCGTGATGACGACGTCCATATTATGTTCACGTAACAAACGCTGCTGCAAAATTTCCAAGTGCAACATGCCCAGCAATCCACAACGGAAACCAAAACCGAGAGCGGTCGAATGCTCAGGTTCAAAGGTGAGGGCAGCATCGCTCAGTTTCAACTTCAAAATCGCGTCCCGAAGTTTTTCGTATTCAGACCCATCCGCAGGAAAAACACCCGCATATACCATTGGACGGACTTCGCGATAGCCAGCCAAAGGCTCAACGTTCGCATCACCCGTCAGAGACACCGTGTCACCCACACGTACGGCCTGAATATCTTTTAAACCGGTTACGAGATAGCCAATCTCCCCTGTTTCGAGACGGCCCGATTTTGTGTGTTCAGGCTTAAGATACCCAACCTCCAGCGCTTCACCGCTCATCGCTGTCGCCAAGAAACGCACCTTGCTTCGCTCCTGCAACACACCATCTTTACAACGAATGTAGGCAATGACGCCCTGATAATCGTCATACTTAGAATCAAAAATAATTGCACGACCAGGCGCAGCTGGATCTCCCTTTGGGGGTGGAACCTCTTTTACAATCCGTTCAAGAATCTCTGGCACACCAACGCCCGTTTTTCCTGAGGCCAAAATAATCTCTTCACGCTTACATCCAATCAGCTGCATGAGCTCATTCCCACGCCGCTCAACATCCGAGTTCGGCAAATCAACTTTGTTCAAGACGGGAATGATCGTGAGATTTTGATCAATCGCGAGATACAGGTTCGCAATCGTTTGCGCTTGCACACCTTGTGTTGAGTCAACCAACAAGATCGCGCCCTCAACAGCCGCCAACGAGCGTGACACCTCGTATGTAAAGTCCACGTGACCAGGCGTATCAATCAAGTTGAGCTCGTATTCAATCCCATCATGCGCCACATACTTCATGCGAGCCGGCTGCAGCTTGATCGTAATGCCGCGTTCACGCTCAAGCTCCATCGTATCGAGCAACTGCTCTTTCATGCGGCGCTTTTCTACCGTCCCCGTAAGCTCAAGCAAACGATCGGCCAAGGTCGATTTTCCATGGTCAATGTGAGCAATTATGCAGAAATTTCGAATGCGTTTTTGTTCCATGCGCTGGGGAGAGATGGCTCAGATCTTGCCGTATTTTCGCGAAAGAGACAAGATTTCTTTGGGAAAGGAGCTCCCATGCCCGTCACCAATGATCGACGATTCTACCTCCCGTACGAAGATCTTAAGCTCGTGCTCGCGCTGCCGGCTGGGCTGCCCGATCCGGGCAAGCTCCAGTGGACGTTGGCAACCTTCTTGCCTGACAGAAACCAGCAGAACGCTGCCGCCGCATTCATCAGCCTGATGCGTCCATTCGGCGTGTGGGTCGGCGTCGCCGAGGAAGTCCTTCTGTTGGAGGCCTATCTCCGCAAACCGGACGCGGCCCGGAAGTTTATCGCGGCGCTGAACGCGCTGGGTCGGGCGGATCATATCGACAGTCGTAGCATCGGGGGAACTGAGTTCTACCTCCCGAACCCTCGCTTCGCACGACTTGCCGCCAACCTGGCGCTCCCCTCCTGACGCCCATCCCTCGGGCCGCTGATACGAGAAAACGCCTCTCTGGCGTTCACGGCGGTCACGCCGGGGATGGGTTTTCTCGTTGGTCACTAGGCAGGAAACCTAAATTCACCATAAATTCCAACAATCTCAAGCTTACTTGGCACCCGACAGGTGCAAACAAATGGAGCGTGAGCCACCGAAAACCGATGTCATGACGTGGGAAAAATGGATCAACAAATAAAAGCCTCTAGGGGGTCACCTGTCATTTTTTTGTGCAAGAGATACATTATCTTCCCCCAAGATTAATTCCACCATACACAAACGCACCCCACTGCGAGGTGCGTTTGTGTATACTTTTTGTCTTACGAGATTTGATGGACACTTAGGCCTTCATTGCTGCCTTTAGAACTTCACGCGCGGCTTTTACAGCTGCTTCGTAGACCTGTTTGGCTTGGGTTTCAGCATTCTTACGAGCATCGCGTGCTGTGTCCATAGAAGCCTTAAACTGTGTCTCAGCGGCGTTGACGGCCGTCTTGTGAGCGTCGTTCGCCGTTTTCACCGCGGCGCGGAAATCTTTGTTCGCCTGCTCACGCTGCTCCTTCGTACCTGTACAGCGCTGCTTCCAGACATTGAGGGCAGTTTCTAGAGCTGTTTTGCGAGCCGTATTCGCTGTATTCACGGCCGTCTGACGAGCAGTAATCGCTGCGTCCTGCGCCGTGCGGAATGTCGCGAGCGCGGCATCGATCGCTGTCTGACGTGTTTTCAGAGCAACATCCACGGCCGCACGATAGGTCGTCACCGCTTGCTTTTGGGCATCCGTGAGATTTTTCTTTTGAAGCTTCAGGTCTTGTTCGGCCTGTTGCTTGGCGCGGCGAGCCTCCTGCTCGACACGCTTATTAGAGAGACGCGTGTTTTGCTCTGAGCGATTATTCTGAACGCGCAATGAGTTCTCTTCACGATTATGTGAGAGACGAAGCGAACGCTCCGCATCGCGATTTTGATAATTCAGACTTACTTCTTCTGTTCGGTAATTACAGCGAACAGAATCAGCAACTGGCGTCGTTGTAGTAGCAGACTCGGCAGCGAATGTTGCGAGCGGAGCTCCTGCTAACGTGGACAAGACGAAAAAGGACGAAAGGAGTTTCTTTACCATACGGATTCGAGAAAAAATATGTTTTTATAATGAGTGCGCGCCCAGAGAAGAGATTTTATCTCTTCTCACCCTATTATACCGAGCTATGTACCGTTTGTTACAGGCTTTTTAAAATAGCCTTGAAACAAGCTTATTTTTGAGCCGAACCACCATATCAGATTCAGCTATACGGAACATGGTCGTGATGAGCAAGAAACCAACTCCTCCCAAGATTCCGGCAAACGCTCCTTGCAGCAATACCATCCACGCTCGTTCGAGCGGCTCAAGCCATAACCCAAGCGCGTACTTCACAAAATGCGTAATCGCCGCCTGAATAACCAACGCGAGCAGCAGGCCTCCGGCAAACCGCCAGGCGGAACGCGACCAAATACGCATACGAACTCTCCGCCGAAGCAAGACAAGCAATAATACAATATTTACAACCGAACCGGCAACGATCGCCCAGGCTAAGCCATCGACACCCAGACTACGATAGGTACACCAAGCCACGAGAACGGTCGCCATCTCAGAGGCACAAGCGATGAAAAAGGGCCGCCAAGCTTCTTGGAGGGCGTAAAACGCACGCGTCAGTAACTGACTGAGGGCCTGTGCCGGTAGCGCCAAGGTGAGCAACGCGAATACTTGTAGTGTGAGTCGAGTATCATTCCAATCAAAGCGCCCATCACCTAACACAACACGCACGATCTGTGCGCGCAAGACGATAAACAGCACACACAACGGAAGAATAAAATACAGAATCCTACGAACAGCTTGATGCAGAGTATCTTGAAACAGCTCATCGTTTTTCGCACCAACGGCCTGAGCGAGAACCGGAAAGGCCGCGATCGCAAACGAGATCCCGATCAAACCTAACGGAAAGCTTTGTAAATTTCCTGCCAAGTTAAACACCGACACCGATCCCTCCCCTAGCGAAGAAGCGAAAAACAAAATAATGACTAAATTGATCTGCGCTACAGCAAGACCCGCTGTACGTGGAATCATCAGTTTTACCATACGACGAACTGGCTCAGCCTCAAACGAAGGCCACGAAAGACGAAGCGATCCGAGTGGTCGCACCGCGAGATACTGGACGAAACCATGCAAGAACGCGCCAACCACCACCCCCCACGCCAATCCAGACAATCCAAGCCATGGCACAAAGCAGACAATCCCTAGAATGATCCCGAGGTTATAAAAGATCGGCGCAAAGGCGAATGCAAAAAAGCGCTTCGTTGACTGCAAGACGCCTCCCATGATCGCCGAGATCCCCAAAAACAAAGGCGACAAAAACATGATGCGCGTGAGCATGGTTGTAAGCGCTTGCTTAGGCGCGTCAAAACCATGTGCAAGGAACGGGACAATCACGGGCGTCGCAATGACGCCAATTGCGCAGGCGATTACAAGAACAAAACCAAGCAACGACAAGGCTTGGCCCGTAAAACGCATCGCAGCTTTCAAGTTCTGGCGCTCTCGTAATTCAGTGAAAAGTGGAATGAACCCTGCACTCAAGGCACCCAAAATGAGCAGGTTGTAGAGTAAGTCCGGCAAACGAAAGGCAGCGTAATAGGCATCGAGCTCTAATCCCGCACCAAAGTGTGTCGCCAGTAATCGATCGCGTAAGAGACCGAGTAAACGGGAAAACAGAGACGCAACACTCACGAGCGCCGCTGCTGCAGCCACGCCTTCCGTTTCGCCACTCCAGAGACGACGCAAAAAGGACAAAATACGCATGTTAGAAATCAAATTCGTCATCCGAGGAACGGAAGGTGCAATAAAATGCACCATTTTCTTGAACTAATTCAATTTGAGTGAGGCGCGTTCCCTGAGGGGCTTCGCCTTCGATCGCTGCCCCCGTTTCTGGGGAAAATTCCGCTTCGTGCCAGCGACAGCGAAAGATCTGCTGGCCTTTCTTGTCTTTCAACTCAACCGGTCCACCCATGTGCGTGCAGCGATTTACGTAGGCCTTAAGCGTCCCCGCGTCGTTGTAGACAATGGCCGCATGAGGACCAAACCGAAAGCTTTTGGTTCGTCCGACCGGGACCTCACCCTGTTGCGCTACCAGAATCTTCCGCTCCATAGAATACAAAGACTAAAAACGATCTTTCTTTTTTAATTTCCGCGTCGTACGCGATTCTTCTGGCTCCACAAAGTTCCCAAATTCATAACGAAAGGGAATCGAACGAAGTGGACCACGCGCCAACATCGCCGCCTCACTCCAGACGAACTTCACTGCCGTACGCACCATTCCTTCTTTACGATAGCGACGAGGAGAAATGGCGATCTTGTGACTACGTAAAATTCCCGCGCTATATCCGGCCTTATCCGCACGACGTGCGTAATCATGATCTTCCGCCAATGCGACTGATTCATCGAAGCCCCCCAAGGCATCATGCACCGTACGTTTCACCAAAATACAACAACCAGCCGCATGCGGCAGAACGGGCTGAACAGCGACTGTGTAGTTGTTGTAGGCACTATGAAAGGCGTGGTCGAGAAACGTGCCGTCTTGAACCGTGAGCTTGCACGTTGCGACGTCTAATTCACGGGCAGCAAACTCAACCAAACAGTCCTGAATGAAACAGGGATGCGGCAAAATAACATCGGCATCGAAAAAAAACAGCAGATCGCCCGTAGCTGCCACCGCCCCTCGATTACGCCCAACCCCAGGCATCCCCCCATCTACCACCTTCGCCCCACTCGCCACCGCCAACTCACGTGTACGATCGGTTGAGTGAGCGTCCGCCACAATCACTTCCATGTCTTGATAGGTCTGACCTCGAAGCGACGCCAACAAGAGTGGTAGATAGTGTTCCTCGTTTTTTGTTGGGATCACAATACTCACACGCATAGCTGTTAGCCTAACAGAATCAGCGGTTTTTCGCTACTTCTGCAGGATCTTCCAAGCAGCAATTGCCGTAGCAATCGTGACGTTTAAAGACTCTTTCATCCCCTTCTGTGGGATAAAAATCGAAGCAACGCAACGCTCAAGGAGCGAAGGTGGGATCCCCGTCGTCTCGGTACCCAATAGGAGAGCCATCTCGGATGGGGGCTGAAAGGCTGTCAGATCAATCGCCTCAGGGGCCAGCTCCAACGCATACACCGGAATCCCATGCACCTTTAACCGCTCCAAAACTGCATCAATCCCCGAATGTGCTTCAAACGGGACGGAATTCTCGGCCCCAAGTGCCACCTTCGAAATCTTCGCATCTGGCGGAACCGGCGTATAACCGGACAGCCAGATCTTCGACACACCCAACGAATCCGCCGTTCGAAACAACGAACCGACGTTCTCGCGAGAACGAATGTTATGAGCGATAAGATGAAGGCGAACGGACATGTGTCGCACTATACCGCAAACATCATTTTCTTCCATTATTTCGACAATCAAGCCAATTTCAGCTAAGCTCCGGCCATGAAATTTGGAGAATTGCTACAAGGAACCGTCACCCGCATCGATGAAAAAGGCCGCGGGATTTTTGAGTATACGCTCCAAGATGGAGACACGCGCCCCGTCGCCGTCCCCTTTACCGCTATCGGTGATGTTGTTGAGGCGCGTTTTGCGAAGCGTGAATCCGGCATGTGGTTCGGAAAGCTGGAACGTATTCTTGAATCTTCCGGCGATCGAGTGAACGCTCCTTGTCCTCACGCTGGCAAGTGTGGCGGCTGCCTGTGGCAACACATGAGTTATCCAGCACAGCTCACACTTAAGGCTTCGATGATCAACAAAGCGTTCGAACTCGCGGGCCATGAAGAGCGCATCACCCAAGTCGAACCCTCCCCAGAAACGTTTTACTATCGCAATCGCATGGACTACGCCTTTGGCTGGAAAGGTGAACTCGGCCTTAAAGAACATGGCTCCTGGAATCGCTACCTCGATCTGACGAACTGTCTCCTCCTCGACGAAGAGACGCCAGCGATTCTCAAGTTCTTTCATCACTTTCGTGAAACGTTCAAACTTCAACCATGGGACGCCAAGACCCACGAAGGCCTTCTTCGCTACGTCGTGATTCGTCTGGGAAAAAATACGGGCGAGCGCATGATTATCTTGGTCGTGAAAGACGCAACACAAATCACGCAACCAATGCGAGAATTCCTGAAACAGGGACTCCGTGAACAAGCGACCACGCTCCTCATCGGCGAAAACGCACAGATCGCCGATCTGTCGTATGCCCAAACCTTTGAAACACTGCTCGGCAATACCAATCTCACCGAAGAAGTGAATGGGATTCGCTATGTCATTCACCCAAATTCGTTTTTTCAGACAAACACACAGATGGCGGCAAAGCTTCAATCCACCGTACTTGATTGGATTCAACCAAAACCAGGCATGACCGTGCTCGATCTATATTGCGGCCTCGGTTTCTTTGGGATCGCGTGCGCCAAACGTGGCGCGACTGTATACGGACATGAACTCGATGCAGCCGCCATTGAACTCGCAAAAGACAATGCTACAAATAATGGCGTCGGCGAACAGTGCATGTTCACCGCAGGACCCGCCGAAGATCAATCGTGGAAAACCATCGAGTGCGACACACTGATTCTTGATCCACCACGGGCTGGCTTACATCCAAAAGCTCTTGAAGCCGTCATGGAACAACGCCCAAAAACCATCGTGTACGTTTCATGTAACTACCAGCGTCTTGTTCAAGATTTAAAAACGCTCAAAACCGCGTACAAAATCGATCATGTAAAAGCCCTCGACCTCTTCCCGCATACGCCACATGTGGAAACAGTCGTCCGCTGCACGCGTCTTGTCTAATTGCTATACTTTCCTCCATGTCTTCTTCTCAGAAAAAATCCGGCTTCGTGGTCTTAGCTGGGCGTTCTAACGTCGGCAAATCGACCCTCCTAAACGCCCTCGTTGGCAGCAAGGTCGCGATCATGAGTCCAAAGCCACAGACCACGCGTCACCCTGTACGTGGCATTCTAAATGACCCGCGTGGTCAAATTGTGTTCGTCGATACACCAGGTGTTTTCTTGGGAAAAAAGGACACCGTCTCAAAACGTTTAAATGAATCCGTCAAAGAGCATCTTGAGGGGATCGAAGCCGTTGTTTATGTCACCGACCCAACTCGCGCACTTGGTCCAGAAGAAGACATGATTCAAGACTTACTGCGTGCCGCTCACACTCCCATCATCCTCGCCATCAACAAGTCAGACCTTCCAACGCTCCGCAAACCATCACTCGACCAGATGCGTGCCATCGATGTTGGCCAAAAGACCACAATCGAATGCTCAGCCGTGAAAGACGCAGGCCTCAAGCCGCTCGTTGATGCTCTTTTTGAGATCCTGCCAGAGGGCGATGCGTACTATCCAGAATTCCAGCTGACCGACATGGATCAAAAAACCTGGGTCTCCGAACTCATTCGTGAAAAAATCTTCCTCCATCTGGAAGAAGAGCTCCCCTATGCCATCGCGGTCGACGTGGAAGACGACGAAACAGAAGATGGTGGGCTACGGCGCATCACCGCCAACATCCTAACAACCGAAGAGCGCTACAAGGGCATGATCATTGGCGCCAAAGGCAGCATGCTCAAAAAAATCGGGAGCGCGGCTCGCCAAGAGCTAGAACTCGCTTCAAATCAAAAGGTATTCCTATCTCTCACCGTCAAAGTCGACCCCAAGTGGCCAGTACGTTTTGCGAGCAAGGCGAACTAGCCACATAAAGCACACGAAATGGCATTGTTTTGTCGTAGGAGAATCGTTACCATGGAGTACATATGCCAGACCCTTCCTCCAGCACTCAAGAAGCCCCACTCGAACATTTTGAACTCATCGAAGACGTCATCAAACACATTCGTACCAAGCTACCAGCTGATTCAGGCTCCAGTTCTTGGAAAAACGTCTGTGAAGACGTATTGCACTGCCAGCTTCCGGTCGTCGAACCACTCCTGCTTCAGGAACTCGCCGCCGTAAAGGGTGATGCTGACGAAACAAACAAGATGCGGGCACTCTTACGTGCCGTGAGTTGGTATCGCCATCCGCCAAAGCAAGTGGATGAACTGATTGACGAAGTAAATCACCTCAAGCCAACACATCCTGGAACAGAAGATCAAACATATCTGAGTACCATTCAAGATGCCTTTGAACGCAAACTAGAAGGATCAGAGATGCTCAAGGCGGCAGATGCCGTTGAAGCACTCTTCGCAAACGCCTCTCGCGAAGATCAGAGAGACGCTCTACGCGAAATTCGTGATCAGGTCTATTACCAGCTCCTCTACCCCCACTGGTTTGAGGTTGTGAAACGCTGGGCTGCCACACAGCAACCAACCGCGTAACGCAGTACACTATGGGCAAAGAATTAGCGGTTGGATCGAAAGCCCCAGACGTTCAACTCACAGACCAACAAGGCGCTAGCTGGAATCTGGCAAAGATTCTTGCGCAAGGGGCAGCGTTCTTGGTGTTTTATCCTGGCGATCTTACCCCTGGCTGTACCGTCCAACTATGTACGCTCCGCGATGACTGGAGCACGTTTCAGAAAAAAGGCATTGGGATCTTCGGGGTGAATCCCGGAAGTCAGAAAGGTCACAAGCTCTTCGCGTCGCTTTATCATCTCCCCTTTCCCCTCTTGGTAGACGAAGACAAGACCGTCGCAAAAGCCTACGGCGCCATTACCAAACGCCTTGGGTTTGAATTCATCAAACGCACGGTGATTGGCATCGACAAGACGTGTACGATTCGCTATATCAAAGAAGGGATGCCTAAGCCCGCAGATCTATTGAAAGAAGCGGCGAAATGGGAATCCTCTTAACCTCCACATTATTCTTGTATGCCTCATGAAGTGAAACCTCTGACCTATTCGGCCCTTGAAGGAATCTCAGAAAAAGCGCTTGCCATTCATCATGACAAGCTCTACGCCGGTTACGTTGCAAAGGCCAAAGAAATTGGCGAAAAGCTCAGCGTCTTGTCACACGGCGGCGATGTATCGAGCGCCAACCAAAGCTACTCAGAGCTTCGCGCTCTAAAAGACGGTGAAACATTCGCCGTGAACGGTGTGTATCTGCACGAGTGGTATTTCGACACGTTGGGCGGTAGTGGCCAAGCAACTGGTGCGCTCGTCGAGAAAATATCAGAGCAGTACGGATCCCTTGAGAACTTCACCAACTACTTCAGCGCGAACGGTATGGCGGCACGCGGCTGGGTCGTGCTGTGCTGGGACTTCCAGCAACAAGGTCTCCGCATTTACAACGCCGACATCCACAATCAAGGCGGCATTTGGGGCTGTATGCCGATCCTGGTACTCGATGTCTACGAACACGCCTATTTCATGGACTTCGGCTCTGATCGAAAAGCCTACATCGCAGAGTGGTGGAAGAACTTGAACTGGAACAAAGCGAATGAGCTCTATGCCAAGGCCAAAGCCATGGCAGACGCGGTAAAATAATTAATTACTCATCCTTACATACCTATGATCCAAGTTGGCACAAAGGCGCCTGACTTTTCCAACATCAAGGCCTATCAAACGGGTAAGAGCGACTTCACCCATGTGAGCCTGTCGGATTACAAAGGCAAGTGGCTCGTGTTCTTCTTCTATCCTCGTGATTTTACCTTCATCTGCCCAACGGAATTGAAGGGCTTCTCGCAGCATGAGGCAGAGTTCCAGAAGATGAACTGCGAGGTTCTGGCCGCTTCGACAGATTCAGAATGGAGTCACAAAGCTTGGTTCGAACGCGATCTACCGGATGTGAAGTACCCGATTCTCGCAGATACCACACATAGCGTCTCGCGTGACTATCAGGTCTTCAATGAAAAGGATGGATTAGCCGAGCGCGGTCTCTTTATCATCGATCCAGAAGGCATGATAAAGTACTCGTTGATTAGTTCCGGTTCGGTTGGCCGCTCCGTAAAGGAAGTGCTACGAGTCGTAACCGCACTTCAGAGCGGTGATCTGTGCCCAATCGAGTGGAATCCAGGCGAGAAGACGTTGGGAAAAGCGTAATCTTCAGTCTTTGCTTGCAAGACCAAAACGACCCCCTATTGGGGGCCGTTTTGTATTACATAAACATTGACAAATCCGTATTTCATGATATAATTCATTATTGATCTTTCTTCCTCTCTGTTCACAACCAGGTCTTCACAATCTCAAGGGGCATCATGTCAACAAAAAAATCGAGTGACGGACTTCCGCATGCGGATCAGGTCGAGAAGCTGACCGGCTGGGGCATCACTCCACCACCGAGCATGGCGGCAGCCTACGGGATCATCTCGTACGTGGAAACGGGCTTCCCGTTCCACGGCAAGTTGACGCCAGACGAACGCATCACTTTCTTCAAGGCAGCCGCCGAGAAGTGGGTAGGTCAGAAAGTGCTCCTCGAGGGTGAGGAGGCAACGGTCAGCCACGTGCGCGGCATCCAGAAGAGCGAAGGAATGACGGGACGCTTCGGCAAGACTCGCCACCCGCTCGTGGGCGTCATGATCCGTCCCGAGGGGAGCAAGCACAGCGGACGGACGGTGCAACGACCCCTCGCCGAAGCGCCATTCAACGAACCCGAGGTCCCGAAGACCTGATGAACAAAGAGGCTGGAGTCGCGTGAACCGAAACTCGGCACGCGACCCACCTCGACTAATCATTTGACGGCACAAAAAAACGCGCGTCGAATCTTTGAGAGCACCAAAAGAGACCTATACGGGTCTCTTTTGTTTTCTCCGAAATTCTATTTACGCCGCCATCGCCAAAGGCGCACTATGTCCCGCCTTCTTCTTCAAACGAGCATTGATCGTTTCTTCAAGCGCAGCTTTGTTCCAACCAACAATCACCTTGCCATCAATATCAACGACCGGCACACCCATCTGACCGGATAGTTTCACCATCTCTTGAACGGAGTGATGATCAGAAGTTACGTCGATCTCTTCAAAGGAAAGTTCTTTCTCCTTCAAAAAATCTTTTACCAACCGACAGTAGGGGCACGTAGGAGTGGTATACAAGCGAATCTTCATAAAAGAGCAGACGTAATAAGTCTCACCTAGTATACCACACCGTCCATGCTAGCGATCTTGCGACTGTAGATATCTCACCAATGTACGCACACCGACCCCCGTTCCACCTTGTGGTGTATCTGGACGAGAATCACGTTCCATGAAAGCTGGTCCCGCAATATCTAAGTGCGCCCAAGGCGTCCCAGCTGGCACAAACGCCTCCAAAAAGAGCGCAGCCGTGATACTCCCAGCAGGTCGACCTCCAATATTCTTCAAGTCTGCGATTTTTGATTTAATCAATTTCTTGTAGGGCTGGAATAATGGCAGACGACAGTAGTACTCGCCCACCTCTTCACCTGCCTTCATGAGACCCTGTGCGAGCCTGTCATCATTCGCAAATAGCGCTGTGATTTCTTCGCCAACGGCCACAACTGCCGCACCCGTGAGGGTTGCAAGGTCAATCACTTGATCAGGCTTTACATGCGCTGAAACATAGGCTAACGCATCGGCTAGCGTAAGACGACCTTCTGCATCTGTGTTCAACACCTCGATGGTTTTTCCATTCATCGCTTTCACCACGTCCCCCGGACGATAGGCAGTACCTGACGGCATATTCTCAACCGCAATAAAAATTCCGTGGACCTCCACTTGCGGAGCAATCTCCGGTAATACCTGAAACAACCCAAGGACTGCTGCCGCTCCCGCCATATCGCACTTCATCGTCGTCATGCCATCCGCCGTTTTTATTGAAAGACCGCCAGAATCGAACGTCACAGCTTTTCCAATAACACAGATCTTTTTCCTAATCTTACCCTTGGGCTTATATTTCAAATGCACCAAGAGGGGCTCATGAATGGAACCTTTCGCGACCGCGAGCGCCGCTCCCATCTCCAATCCTTCCATCCATGTACGATCGAGCACCTCGACAGATAGGCGAACATCTTGTGCGGCGATACTACGTGCCGCTTCCGCCATATGGCTTGGCGCCATGTCAGACGGAGGCGTGTTCACCAAATCTCGCGCAACATGAACACCCGTCACAGTTGCCCCCGCCTGGCTCAATGAAGCACGCACTGCGCGCTCGTCTTTGTGAGCAATACTCGCAAAGACCACTTCTGTCACGTGGGACTTCTCATGCTTGGTTGGTTCTGGTCGATAAGCGTGATAGCGATATCCTGCAAGGGAAGCGCCTTCCGCCATGGCTCCACAGGCACGCGCGAGCGCTTCACCCGTCGGGCGACGAACACCCAGATCCGCAAACACCAAGGTACTAAACTGACCCTGATCAGCCGCTTGAACCGCTCGAGCCGCCGCCTCACGCCAGCCATCTACAGAAAGCGCAGACTCCGTCGCCCCCAAGCATAAAACCGCACGATAACGTGCTTCATCCGACAACAAAGGGATCAACATCTTCTGGCCCTTGTCGCCTTCGAATCCACGCTGCTTCAGGTAGCCAATAAAGTTTGTTTTCAATTCTTTTTCAAGAGGTTTTAGCACCTTTTCAAGCATCCCCTCCCCCTTTGGCACAAAGACCACCAAGAGATCCGCTTCCAGATCGGTCCAGGATTGGCGAGATGTTCGGATATGCATATTCCCCTATCTCACCCGGCCGTAGAGGTTTGATCAAGAGCTCTGAGGCGTTTCGTGAGTAATTCCGCGACATCAAGCGGCAATATCTTCGACCATGGCACTTCATGAAAGAGAAAAGCATCCTCACGCACCCCTAGCTGCTCCGGATACGTCTGATACGCACATACCACATTCTTGCGCTCCCAAACAACGGGAATCCCTGCCTGGCGGGCTTTCAAGTACAACGCTTGATCTGGATTAAATGCAATCGGATGGGTAACCTGCTTCAGGATTGTCCAATCACCCCCCGCATCGCCAAGCGCAATCGATCCATCATCCAATAGGCCATCCTTCAGAGCCGCACGCACGACATCGGCTTTTCGCTGATCCATCTGTTTCGCCTGTGCTTGGTTACGCGAATAAACACGCAAAGTATCAACGACATACTCAGCACCATACGCCTCATCAATGTTCCACTCTTTCGCCAGCGCTTGGATCATGGGCTTCGGCGATCCCCCAATCGCAATCAGGTGATAGCCACGCTCCTTGAGCACCGCCACCATCTCACGTGTAAAAATATACGACCGACTTTTTTGTTTGCGAAGCACTTCACGTACCGCCAAGACTAATTCATTCTCTGACAAGCCCATAATGGAACGTGCCTCCCAGTCATGAATCACCTGCGAAAGATAGGCATCATCGTGAAGTGAGCGTTCTTCCCAGGTTTTACGTTGCGCTTGAGATTCAAAAAAATACGCAGGGAGATTCTGCTGAAACCGCATCAACTGCTCAACCAATTCGACATATAACGACCAACGATAAAGGGTTCCATCGAGGTCAATCAAGGCAACGCGTGGAGAAGATACATCACTCATGCAATCAGTAGCAGCCAGAACGCAACAAAGAAGAGTATGCTCATACCTACCATTGAAACCAACATCAAACGCAACTCCATAGAGCGCGCCTCTGGCATGGTAGGATCATCTTCGACAGGTCGATCAAAGAACGCATGAACAGCAAGCTCAACTGACGCCAACGCCGACAATAAACACCACAAACAGAAGGCCCCGATCTCTTGCCATTGAATGAAGAATAACCAGACAGACTCAACGACACCGATGAAGACAAGCGCCTGCATAGCACGCCAAAGAACTTGGGCATGCGAACGAATGCTGACACGCGCCAAGAGCAACAACAGGATCGCCAAATAAAACACAACACCA
>CAZENZ010000016.1:0-18134 GCA_964513705.1 uncultured Gammaproteobacteria bacterium | reverse complement strand
AAGGCTTCAGCATGGGTATTTCCGGATTCGTAGCCCCGTAGCCGTGCTCGACCAACCATTGCTTCTACCCAGTTGTTCCCGTATTTCGCCATCTGACTCTTGTGCGCTTTTAACGCGGCAATTTTCTTTTCGATATAGGGTGAAATATCAACGTATAGCTGTGGATGAAAGGGCATGTATGACCTTCCAGATGGGGGAAAGGGTTCATACATTAAGAGGTTATTCTGGTAGCGTGCGGCGGAGATCGTAGATTGTGAGGTATTTTTGTGGTCTTGATGTGTGTCGAACGCCCAATGAGTCATGGTGACGTGTGGCTGATAGTCGTCGATCACTCGATTGATGGCTTGTACGGTATCTCCATTGTATGGAACAAATTTAATAGGGAATGACAATATTTCAATGTCAGTAACGCCGAGTGCGTGTGCTCCAGCGATGGCTTCCTGATCAGCTTCGTCTTTTGTGCGTAAGACGCTTCCATCGTAGTTCGAGTATGCAGAGTCAGTTAGGACAAGTATCTTTACGCTATGACCCATATCGACGGCGCGTGCTAGGGTTCCGCCGCAGGCGAGCTCCAAATCGTCGGCGTGAGCTCCGATTGCCAGGATCTTCATAGATAAAAAGCTAGATAAAAAGGTTATCGCTTTGCGAAGAAGGTTTCCCAATAGCCTTTTTCACGCCATGGGTGGTTGAGGAATTCCTCGGTAGAGCTCACGGACGGCGTATCATGTCCACGGAAGAAGGCTTTCTTCACTTCATACCCGTAGCCCTTTACCAGGCGGACAAGTGATTCAGCGGACTGATCGAACTGCTTCAAGAGTTCCGAGTGCAGCTCAATGAACATGCCGTATGGAGCGTCTGGCGCGGACAGAATACGCTTCATACCAGCCAGGATGGCCCACTCGTAGCCTTCAACATCCATGCGGAAGTAATCGAATTTCTCGTGAAGCACATCGTCGAGCGCCACTGTTTTCACCTGGATTTTTTCGTAGTGGCATAGACGGTCGTCGCGCACAGCAAAGCTGCTCAAGTTACCTTTATCGGCCAAGTAGAAATCATGTACGCCAGATTTTTCACCTACCGCGTATGGATAGAGTTCGGTACGATTCTCAAGCTTGTTGAGCATGATGTTCATACGCAACCCATAGAAATTATCGGGGTTTGGTTCGTAGGCGATGATTTTGCCCGTCTCCCCAATGATTCTCGATTCGAGCAGAGTGTAGTAGCCGACGTTGGCGCCGATTTCGACGATCGTCATCCCTGGTTTAAGCTCACCGCGAATGAAGTTTGTACTGTTGCCCTCGTGGACGCCGGTGAGGAACAGCTCTGTTGAAATGCCATGATCATTCAAATTCAATACCATCGGGCTCCCCTGAATTTCTTTGATTAGTTGTCCATTTGGAAGCGACTTACGCACTCTGTTTACGTACGCGTTTTGAATTTTCTTCTTAGTTCGATAAGGGAATTTACGCAATAATCCGACGCCATAGCCGGCGCTGATCTGAAGCGCTTTGCCTAGTCCATGTTTGGCGATGCCACGTTTGAATTCTTGCCAGGCGGTTGGTCGGACGGTTTGTTGGGTCATAGGGTGGTTTGATGGGTGAGGGTCGAGAGGAAGGCTAAGAGCCTATCAGCGTTGTGTTCGATCGTGTAGTGCTGGTCGATATAAGATCGTAGATGGTCGGAATAGGTTTGTCGAAGGGAGGGGGATTGGATGAGCTCTTCGATGCCGTATTCCCAGCCTTTTGCCCCATGAACGATACGTCCGTTCAACCCGTCTTGGAGAAAATGTGCACCCGATGGTGTGAAGTCGCTCACGATTGGGATACCGAGTTGAGCGAAGACGTAGAGTCGTCCGGGGTTGGTAGAGTACTTGTAGCGCGTGACGTAGTCGTGATGGTAACAGGCGAAGCGGCAGTTTTTGATCGAGTGACGAAGATCGGAGAAGAGGCTTGAAACCGCGCGATCTTGGTGAACTAGGTTTGGCATGAGGCCGATGTCACACGATTGAAGTGCCTCGAGAACGCTCTCCTCTGACCACTGGATGTGCTCTACGGGGAGATGTTGTTCCAGTATAGTGTCCCACTTTTTTAAGCTTTGTACGTTGTAAATAGCCTTGAGTCGAAGTCTGTGTCGTTTTGAAAGAGCGATGAGCGCGTGGGTAAGATTCGGATCAAAGTTTTCCAGATGGAGCTTGTTGCCATGATACCCGAGGACAATTTCATCTTTTGGTGTGTGAGTTTTTTGTACACTCGCCATGCGGGGGAACATGTAATATATTACGACATTCCGGTTGTACTGGTAAAAGAACTCGCGCTGCTCAGGCGAGCTTACCAAGAGGAAGTCGGCAATTTTTGGTTCGATGTTGCCTCGTGCCGGACGATGCTTTGGATCCATGATGCCAACAAGTGCTCGTGGGTTGGCTTCTTTTGCCTTCGCAACCAGCGCATTCGAGGACATGAAGAAAATGAAGTCGTACTTCGTGTAATCAGGTTCGTTTGCGTCGAGCGTTACATCGTATCCACGGCTGCGTAGAAGTTCTGGGAGATCCTGCATGCATACGCGTGCACCAGCATTGTATTTTACGTTCGATTGGAAGAGGAAACGTTTTTTCAGCAAATCCATAGCGTTAATCAGGGTGCTTTTCTACGGTGCAAGGCACGGGTACCGCGAAGGCGCCACCACGGGGTCGCGTGACAAGTGCCTCACTGGAACCGTTGGTAGAAAAAGTCAGGCGCAATTTGTCTAATCCATGATAGCGTCCTTTATCGAGGCGTTTGTCGAGTAAGTAGACCCATAGTCTGAGCTCTGTGTTGTTGAAGATGTGCCCAGGAAACGCAAAGCGGGTGGTAAAATTTCCATTCTCATGAAAGCTTTCGACGCCATGTGTGTCCGTGTCGAATGCGTTCAGCAGGAGCTGTCCGCTTGTGCTGTCGTAAAGCGCAACCCCGAGAGCGCAGTGTAGGCCGCCCGTTGGAGCATCGATCGTGTAATCAATATCAATCTGGAATGGCTCTTCAATTGCAAGATTTGTCGAAGGATTGCCACGTGCGTCACAAATGGAGAAACGATTGATATGCGCGGCGTCGTGAATCTTCTCGTGTGGGAGCTCCATCGATGCCTCACTTTGAATGTAGCTATTCAAGTAGCGCTTGATGGCTTCTTCGGGGGTTCCGTCGTAGGCAACAGTTCCATTAGAAAGAAGGATGCAGCGGTTACAGATACTCTGAATCGCACCCATGTTATGGCTCACGAACAAAATCGTGCGGCCCTGTTTTTGGGTGACTTCCTCCATTTTTCCGATACATTTCTTCTGAAATTCAGCATCACCGACGGCGAGGACTTCATCGATAATGAGAATATCGGGTTCTACATGAGCTGCCACGGAAAAGGCCAAGCGCACGTACATGCCGCTGGAGTAATATTTTACAGGTGTGTCGAGGAATTTGGAGATTCCTGCAAATTCAACGATCTCATCGAATTTCTGTTCGATTTCTACACGCGTCATGCCAAGGATGGCGCCGTTCAAGTAGATATTTTCTCGGCCGGTAAGTTCTGGGTGAAATCCGGTACCAACCTCGAGCAAGCTTCCGACGCGTCCGCGCATTCGGATCTCTCCCTCGGTGGGCGGCGTGATCTGTGACAAGATTTTAAGCAGCGTCGATTTACCCGCGCCATTGTGTCCGATGATCCCAATGACATCGCCTTTATTTACCTCGAACGATACGTCTTTTAGGGCCCAGAAATCCTCCTTCTGTTTTTTTCCAACAACCTCCATGGCTTTACTCTTAAAAAAACGCAACGGATGTCGTGCGACATTGGTTAAAATATCTCGCAGCGCAATGTATCCGCCACGAAAATTCGCGATGCGATATTTCTTTGAGACCTTGCGAACCTGAATGATGGGTGCCATAGCGTTAGATCAGGTCTGCGAAATACTGCTCCGTTTTTTTGAAGTACACGAAACCAACGATCAGGAAGATAACGGCGCTTAATCCGGAGAGGCCGAGCAAAAACCAATTGACTGGTGTGGTCCCAAGGATGCCCGCTTGGGCAGCTTTGATAATTCCGGTCATTGGGTTCAGGGCGAGAATCCAAGAATATTTGCCTGCGATACTGGCTGGGTAAATGACAGGCGTCACGAACAGGAGCATCTGAATGAAGAAGGGGAGCGCATACCGCACATCACGATACTTCACGTTGAAGGCGGCCAAGAAGAGTCCACCGCCGGTAGAGATCATGAAGGTGAGCAGGAGGAGAAGCGGTAGTACGAGTAAGCCTTCGATATGAGGCACGAAGCGGTAGTACGCCATGAGTCCAATCAAAATGATGGATGCACAGAAGAAATCAATGAAGCGCGTGATTACGGCTGACAACGGGAGTACGAGGCGGGGAAAGTACACTTTTGTGAGAATCGCTTGGTTTGAAATAAGGGAGTTGCTGGTTTCGCTGAGCGCGGTCGAAAAGAATTGCCAAATCAGAAGGCCGACGTATACGAAGATTGGATAGGGGATGCCGTCAGAAGGGAGTTTTCCAAACTTTCCAAAAAAGATACTAAATACCACCATCGTGATCAACGGCTGGAAAATGGCCCAACCAACACCAATAACGGTTTGTTTATAGCGCACTTTTAGGTCGCGCCAGCTAAAGAAATAGAGGAGTTCTCGGAACTGCCAAAGCTCGCGAAAAATCTGTAAACTAAAGGTTTTTTTTGGGCGTATGATTGTTTCCGCGGGCATAAGCCCTCCCAGGATATCTGGCTTGGCCTAAGACTTCAACTCTAGAGATTGGCTGTACCAAGCGATGGTTTTGCGTAAACCCTCCTCAAAAGAGGTGTCTGCTGCAAACCCGAATGCGGTCTGGGCACGATGGGTATCGAGGCAGCGTCGAGGCTGTCCGTCTGGTTTGGTTGCATCCCACCGGATTTCCCCGGTGTACTCCATGAGTTTGCTGAGCAGTTCAACGAGAGATTTGATCGAAATCTCCTGACCTACACCCAGGTTCACGGGTTCTGACTCGCTATATCTCTCGGTGGCGTCTACGATTCCACGTGCTGCATCTTCGACGTACAAGAATTCTCGCGTGGGTGTTCCACTGCCCCAGACGGTGATGAATGGTGCCTGAGTGTCCTTTGCTTCGTAAATCTTTCGAATGAGGGCAGGGATCACGTGGGATGAGTTCGGGGCAAAGTTGTCCCTTGGTCCGTATAGATTTACTGGAAGGAGATAAATAGCAGGGAAGTTGTATTGCGTCCGATAGGCCTGCGCTTGAACGAGCAGCATTTTTTTAGCGAGGCCGTAGGGCGCATTCGTTTCTTCTGGATATCCGTTCCAAAGATCTTCTTCTCGAAATGGTACAGGTGTAAATTTTGGATAGGCGCAGATTGTTCCGAGGGCAACGAATTTTTCGACGCTCGCTTGGCGTGCGGCTTCCATGAGTTGTACGCCCATCATCAAATTATCGTAAAACAGCTCGCCAGGCTTTTCGCGATTGAGTCCGATGCCTCCGACGTGGGCCGCGAGGTGGATGACAATGTCTTGGTGTTTCACAGCGTCCACACACATCTCCCAGCGGCGGAGATCTTGTTCGCTACTCCGTGGGATCGTGATGTGCTCGTTTGGTACGCCACGTTTGATCAGCTCGTCTTTGACGTGTGATCCAAGAAAGCCGGAGCCGCCGGTCAATAGTATTCTTTTATTTTGTAACTCCATACGTTTGTAGTTCGCTCTTCATCATGAGTTGAGTGAGTTCTGTAAACGAGGTGGTCGGTTCCCAGTGGAGCTGCTGTTTGGCTTTTGTCATGTCGGCGCAGAGGGCATCAACTTCTGTGGGACGAAAGTAGCGTTGATCGATTTCTACGTAGGGTTCCCAGTCTTCAATTCCCGCTGTTTGAAAGGCTAAATCTAGGAATTCGCGCACGGAATGCATCTCACCTGTACCGATCACAAAATCTTCAGGCGTTGGATGTTGCAGCATGAGCCAGGCGGCTTCCATGTATTCTTTGGCATAACCCCAGTCGCGTTTGGCATCCAAATTACCGAGGTAGAGCTTCTGATCTAATCCTGCCAGAATGCGGGCGATGCCTCGAGTGATTTTGCGTGTGACGAATGTTTCTCCGCGTCGTGGACTTTCGTGATTAAATAATATGCCATTTACTGCGAACAATTCATGCGCTTCGCGATAGTGCACGGTCGTATGATAGGCGAATACCTTGGCGCAAGCGTAGGGACTGCGTGGATGAAATAACGACTGTTCGTTTTGAGGCGGCGGAGTGCTCCCAAACATTTCGGATGAAGAGGCTTGATAGAACTTTACACGCTTTCCGGTTTCGAGTTGGTAATCTTTTATCGCTTCTAGAATGCGAATAACGCCCATGCCAGTGACATCTGAGGTGTATTCCGGAATGTCGAAGCTTACACGCACGTGGGATTGCGCGCCGAGGTTGTAAATTTCGTCTGGAAGAATTTTTGTGAGGAGTTTGCGGATGACTTGGCTATCAGATAGGTCTCCAAAGTGGAGGAACAGCGAGGTTCCAAAGACGTGAGGATCTGTATATAAATGATCGATCTTTGAGGTGTTGAAACTAGAGGAGCGCCGCATGATGCCATGGACTTCATAGCCTTTTTGAAGGAGAAGTTCGGCTAAATACGAGCCATCCTGTCCTGTAATGCCTGTGATGAGCGCTTTTTTCATGACGACTCAGGATAGAGCGACTGTTCAAGAAGGGCAATGGGATATGGCTTGCGTTGGTGTACACGCCTTCTATTTTTAGAGGAGAGCGACTATGCTACCGGACACACACCTTGTATGCAGTTGTCCGAAATCTACTCAACACATCACGCCGAAAAAAACCGTTATTCGACATCTGTTCTCGAAGAAGAGCGAGCGGAATGGTTTATCAAGCATACTCCTCAGGGAAAGTCATGGCTTGATCTTGGGTGTCGCGATGGCAAGCTCACGTCTCGTTTAATGCCGCATACGGCGAGTCTGGTTGGGGTAGACGTCGATCCCGTTGCGATTCAACAAGCAAGAGAAAGAATTCCTCAAGCAAAATTCCAGGAGTTGAATCTTTTGGGCGATTGGAAAGAGCTGGCAGGACAAACGTTTGATGTGATCATCTGTAGCGAGGTTATGGAGCACGTGTATTTTCCGGAGCGGGTAGCTGAGCGGGTTCGTGATCACCTAAAACCGGGCGGAATCTTCGTCGGTTCTGTGCCGAATGCTTTTTTTGTAAAACACCGTCTTCGTTATTTGTTCGGTTCAAAGGCGCATACGCCATTGCAAGATCCAACCCACATCACGCAATTCCATGCGGAGCATCTCACGAATGTGTTGAAGATCGTTGGTGATGAAGTGGTTATCGATGGTTATACACGTCCACCGTTCGCTGGCTTGGCACATGCTTGTCCACGACTGTTCGCCTTTAATTTTCTGTTTTCGGTGAAAAAGGCCCTTTCTTAACGTGAAGGGCTAAACGATTATGATCACTCCAGCGCATCCATTTTTCCCAACGTTCAAAGCGCTCATGGAGCAAGTCGCTCAGCATGAGCCCGTCTTCGATCTTGGAACCAGTGCACGGTTTGCGAAGGAGATGAAGCATGTTGAGTCGGTGTTCGAAGGGAGAGATTATAAGGCGGGCGGCTACAATCCCGATCGTTCTCTGCCAAGGCCCTGTGATTTTCATTGTGACGTACAGGATTTGAATGAAATCGAAACGGCTTCAGTGGGGTCGATTATCAGTTTGGAAGTCTTAGAGCATGTGCAAAATCCTCGCGGCTGTGTCGAAGAGGCGTATCGTGTGCTTAAACCAGGTGGATTGTGTTTGCTGACTACGCCTTTTATCACGAGCTATCATGGGAAGACCGAGCTCCAGTCGGATGGGCCTGTGGTAACGATCCGTAATGACCACGCCTCCTATGCTGACTATTGGCGTTTCACGCACGAAGGTTTGTTTTACCTATTTCGCCAGGCTGGTTTTTCATCGGTGCAGGTGATGGCTGTCGACGGACCGATCTCTGCCCGCCTGGATGTGTTGAAGTTGGGTCGCCTGTTGCTCAAGCTGCCTCGCCTGGCGAAGCTTATTAGACGTTTGGAAAAACCCCGAATTGGGAAGCTTGCAACGCGCCACCTTGTCCTCGCTACAAAATAGGGCTTGAACAAGCCATTTGAGGTTGACGGAGCCTAGAAAAAAGCCTACGCTAGGCCCACAATTATTTGCCTAAAATAAGCCCATGAACGTCTCTGAACTCGCTCGTCGTTTGCGTGTAACCCCTCACGAACTGCTATCTAAGCTCCCTGAGCTTGGCTTTGACGTTGGTACGCGCGCCATTAAGGTCGACGATCGTGTCGCGGAGCAAATCATCCAAAAGTGGATGGAAAACGTGCGTCGTGAACGTTTACGTAATCAGATCTTGGCTCAGCAGGCCACGCCCGTTGCGGATAACCGTCCAAAAACGGAGGTGATATTGCCGTCTGTCTTAGCGGTGCGTGACTTTGCAGGGTTGCTGCGTTTGCCCGTGACAAAGGTCATCCAGCAGCTCATGAAGGCGGGTATTCTTGCCTCACAAAACGAGCGAATCGATTTCACGACGGCATCGATTATTGCAGAAGAGCTTGGATTCAAAGCGGTTGAAGAAGTAGCGAAGCAAAACGCCTGGCAAGAAACGCTTGAAGAGAAAGATATTATTAAAGAGCGTTTGAAGCAGGCGACGGAAGGGTTGATGTCTCGTCCGCCTGTTGTTGTCATCATGGGTCACGTTGATCATGGGAAGACACGTACGCTCGACGCGATTCGTAAAACGAACGTTATGGAAGGTGAATCGGGTGGAATCACGCAGCACATTGGTGCCTATCAGGTCGAAAAGAACGATCGAAGAATTACTTTCATCGATACGCCAGGTCACGAAGCATTCACGGTCATGCGTTCACGTGGCGCCAAGGTTGCTGACGTGGCTGTGCTTGTGGTTGCGGCAGATGACGGTGTGCAGCCTCAGACCAAAGAAGCGGCGGATATTATTCGTGCTGCGAAGCTGCCATTCGTGGTGGCTCTCAACAAGATTGATAAACCAGATGCGGATCCAAACCGTGTTTTGGGTCAGTTGGCGGAAATTGGAGTGACGGTCGAAGAATGGGGAGGAAATGTGCCGATCGCACGAATTTCTGCGAAGACGGGTCAAGGCATCGATGCATTGCTCGATACAATTTTGCTTGTGGCGGATATTGAGCCAGAGCGCATCATGGCTCGTCCTGAAGCGCGTGCGGCGGGAAGCGTTATCGAGGCGCGCGTCAACAAAGGCGAAGGTCCTGTTGCGACGATTATCGTGCAAGATGGCACGCTTCACGTGAATGATTGGCTAGGGATTGGTGGTGCGGCGTACGGTCGTGTCCGTGCCATGCGTGATTGGAATGGTCAGACGGTAAAGGAAGCGACGCCAGGCATGCCGGTGAAAATCTTAGGCTTTAAAGTACCTCCGGTGGTTGGTGACGTGATTGAGGTTCCGGAGAATCCACGCGACCTTGAACAGAAAAAGGTGAAGCCAACCCGTCAGGTGGCGGATGCTTTTACGGCGACGAAGGCTATGCCTGTTCAAGGTGAAGAGGTGCAGAAGAAGGTCATGTTAAACGTCGTGCTGAAGACGGACGTGCTCGGTTCTTTGGAGGCCTTACTCGGTATGATCGAAAAGATCTCTCACGAGTTGGTAGGTGTCGAAGTGATTCAGAAGGGTCTCGGGAACGTGACGGAGGCAGATATCGAACGCGCTGCGAACGCCAAGCCATCGGTTGTTTATGGGTTTAATGTCCTCATTCCAGCCATGATTGCGGTGACGGCCCGTGAAAGAGCTGTGGATGTCCATGGCTACAAGATCATCTACGAATTGTTTGATGATATCTTGGCTCGCTTAAATGCTCTCCTACCTCAAGAAACGATTATCATTCCCCTTGGACAGGCTGAAGTTGCAGGAATTTTCCGCACAGAGTCTGGTCGTATGGTGGTAGGGGCACGTGTCAAAGAAGGCAAGTTGACCGTTGGGTGTAAGGTTCGCGTGTGGCGCGGCAATGATCCAATTGGCGAAGGGATCCTCGAGACGCTGCAAGCTGGTAAATCGCCAGTAAAAGAAGTAAGCGGCGGACAAGAGTGCGGACTTGCATTCAAGGGCAAAACGAAGCTTGAAATGGGAGATCGCTTCGAAGCTTACTTGGAAGAATCCAAGGCACGTAAAGTTGAGTTCACGCGATAATTCTTGAGGGTGTTTGTTCCTTGCCCGAGCAGTGCTCGCGGCCTATCATAATTGAACTATGGCACATACTTTTACTGATGCGAATTTTGAACAAGAAGTTCTCAAGTCAGATGTTCCTGTGTTGGTCGATTTCTGGGCTCCTTGGTGCGGTCCATGTCGTGCAATGGCTCCAATTATTGACGAGGTAGCCGGTGAAATTCCAGAAACAACGCTCAAAATTGGGAAAGTAAACGCGGATGAAAATCCGGTTACACCAGAAAAATACAGCGTCGCGTCGATTCCAACATTCATGATCTTCAAGAGTGGGCAGATGGTGGACCAGTTCATGGGAACGATGCCAAAGGCGGCTCTGGTGGAGCGTCTTTCCAAGCATATTGCGAGCTAATCCTATGGAATGGCGAAACGTGGCCATTATTGGTTCTGGCCCGGCAGGTTGGACGGCGGCGATCTACGCGGCACGTGCAAATTTGTCGCCAATCTTGTTTGAAGGGATCGAACCGGGTGGTCAGCTCATGACGACCACGGAGGTTGAGAATTTTCCCGGCTTTCCAAAAGGTGTGCTTGGTCCTGAGTTGATGCAGCTCATGAAAGACCAAGCGGTGCGTTTTTCCACGGAAGTCGTGTCTGAACGTGCTGATGGCTTATCTCAAGTGGAAGGTGGTTTTGCGCTTATAGCAGGTGGAAAGACGTATCACGCGAAGACCGTGATCTTGTCGACTGGTGCTACGGCGCGTCGTCTTGGACTTGAGTCAGAAAAAGCACTATATGGAAAAGGCGTCTCTGCATGTGCGACCTGTGACGGTTTCTTTTTTAAAGGGAAGCGTGTGATGGTGGTTGGTGGGGGGGATAGTGCCATGGAAGAGGCGAATTTTCTGACCCGTTTTGCGACATCCGTCACGCTGGTTCATCGTCGTGATTCGTTCCGTGCCTCAAAAATCATGCAGGATCGTGTGTTGAATAATCCGAAGATCTCTGTGCTCTGGAATTCGGAGATTATCGAAATTAAAGATGTCAGCGCTGGCAAGGTTACAAGCGTTATTTTGCGCGATACGGCGACGGGCGAGACGCGGGAGCAGGAAATTGACGGCGTATTTGCTGCGATTGGCCATGAACCAAATAGCTCTCTCGTGAAGGAATTGATCGGGACGGATGAAAAAGGCTATGTGCACACCGTCGTGGGTACTTCGATGACAAACGTGCCTGGGTTGTTTGTGGCGGGTGATGTTCAAGACGGTCGTTATCGTCAGGCGATTACTGCGGCTGGCTCCGGCTGTATGGCGGCGCTTGATGCGGAGAAATATCTACAAGACCACGAATAATATAAGTATGTCTGTGATCCAGAGTGCGATGAAGCAGTTGGACCGTGCGGCCGCACTTGTCCCCGAGCATGCCTCTGTAGTTGAGCGGTTGCGCCACGCGGATCGCATGGTGCAGGTATCGATTCCGTTTACGTCAAGCGGTGTAACGCGTTATGTCTCTGGTTACCGCGTACAGTGGAATAATCAGCGTGGGCCGTATAAAGGAGGGATTCGTTTTCATCCGCAGGTGGATCTAGATGAGGTGCAGGCACTGGCATTTTGGATGACGATGAAGTGCGCTGTTCTGGACTTGCCTTACGGCGGTGGAAAAGGTGGTGTATCTGTCGATCCAAAGACTCTGACGCAGGAAGAGCGTGAAGAGGTCATGCGGGGCTTTGTGCGCCGCATGGTGGAGGTTGTGGGACCTGAAAAGGATGTTCCAGCGCCAGATGTGAATACTAACTCACGTTTGATGGATATCTTTGCTGAAGAATACGGAAAACTTGTTGGAACGCCTTCTCCGGCTGTGGTGACGGGAAAGTCTCTCGAGCGCGGTGGATCGGCTGGGCGCGCTGAGGCGACTGCGCGTGGGGCTTTTGCGGTCTGGAAGGCGTATAAAGATCTGTTGCCAGAGAATCATGTCTGGCGCGTAGTGGTTCAAGGCTTCGGGAATGCCGGCCAACACATCGCACGGTTGTTCCACGAAGCTGGTCATGTTGTGATCGCGGTTTCTGATTCACGTGGAGCGATTAAGAACGAAGCGGGGCTCGATATCCCGGAGCTTAGTCGGTTTAAAGAGGTGCAGGGAACCGTTGTTGGATTCCCTGGATCTGTGACGATGTCTCAGGAAGAATTGCTGACAACCGAGTGTGATGTACTCGCCCCATCGGCCTTGGAAAATCAACTCACAGGTGATGTCGCGAAGCGTGTGAAGACAAAGTTGGTGCTCGAGCTGGCGAATGGGCCGACGACTCCTGAGGGGGATGAGGCCTTGAACGCAGCAGGGATTACAGTTGCGCCAGATATCTTGGCGAACGCTGGTGGTGTGACGGTTTCGTACTTCGAATGGTATCAGAACATGCACAGCGAAAAATGGTCTGAGACCGATGTCTACGACAAGATGAATAAGAAGATGGAAGAAAGTGCTCGCGCGGTGCGAGAGCGTGCCGAACGTTTCAATTGTCCGGATCGTGTAGCGGCCTTCGTACTCGCGATTGAACGGCTAGCGTAGCCTGGCTCAAGGTGATAACTCGTCACAGAAAATACAAAACGCCCCGCTGATTGAGCGGGGCGTTCGTTGTTTGTTTTTGTACACCAGAACTCAAGCAATCCGCACCCAAGAAATCTTGCAATAGGATGGTCCGAGCCGGAGCCCACACGCACCTAAAAATAAGATTCCATGCTTGTCGTGGATGCGGATTGCTAAAGATCTCGTGTAACAAAGAAGAGTACACGAAAACCCCATTTTTGTCAAGGATTAGCGCTTTTTAAGGGGTTTTAGAGCCTTTTTAGTTGAGATTATTGATCCCTGTCTGGTCGACGGATTGACCAGCAGCCGCTGCTGGAGGAGTAAGGCTGGCGACACCGACCAAACAAACGGCCTGCCAAGGGCGATAAATGCTGGTGAAGGTGACTGTCTTTGTCTCGCCATTTTCGCGTTCAATTGTGTAGTCAATGCGGGCTGTGGCACCGGCATGGGCAGTTTCCGTGCACTTTTTTGTGCCAACCGGTAGATCGGTTGTTTCGATCAGTTTGGTTGGAGGTGGGGCAGTGATGTTTGTGATGCGAGATGGGCTGACGCTGGCTTTTCGCCCGTCACCCGTGCCCCAGAAGGAAAACTCAACGATATCACCGCGAATCTCACCCGTGATTAATATGGCGTGATTTGTGTCATTCTTGAATTTAAAGTCGGGAGATGGATCGTAAATTGTGGCATCAGTACCGGCAGGCTCGTAGTAGCGCACACGGTAGCTGTGATTGCGGCGTTCTGTGATCTCGAGACCGGTGTTCATGGCGCCGCGGAAGGCGGTGGTGCCGATCTGGCACAGACCACCACCGAATTCAGGAGTTGTTTTATTACCTTTGATAACAAGCTCTGGAAGCCAGCCATGTTCGCCATCGATTGGACCAAGTGTCTGAATCATTGAGAATTCCTGTCCGGCAGGAATAATCGTGCCATGTACACGTTCCATGCCAAGACGGATGTTTTTGCGACGGTTACTGGGTGAGCCGCTAAAATTTGAGACGCCACGTCCGATCAATTCACGAATGCCGAGTTCTTCGGCGGCGCCACGGATCATCGGTTGTTCGCGACGAATTACGAGGCTGGTACTGGTCGCGCCTGTATCCCAAGCGTCTTGAATGCGTTGCAGGGTCTGAGCGGTGTCTGGGCCAAGTCCGTCTTTTGGAGCGACGAAGTTTTTGAGCTTTCCCTGTTCATCAAGCTCAAGAAGTCCGTCTTGTGCGGCACGAATGTTCGTTCCGAGTAATGCGTGGAAGCTGCGGTCGGCTGCTGTCTGATCGAGAAGAAGTATCGCTCGATGCGGTGCGGTTGAAGTGACGGTGATCCAGCTTGCGAGCATGTTTGTATCCAGTGACCAGGTCTTATCGATCGTGGATGTGGCGACAAGGGCGATTGGAGCCTTGTGTAGCCATACTTCTGCTTGTTCGCGCACTTCGCGGAGATCAGTGGAGGTGAGGTCGGCTTGTGTCTCTTTTAATGGAATGACGGCTGGTCCAGTAGCCCGTCGATTGATCTGTTCTTTGACCCGCTTGGCTGCCTCTTTCCAATCAATAGAGACGCCAACCTGTTCAGAGGCGATACTCACGGTTGTGGTGGGCGTCGTCTCGATCACGAGCTGAGCATTGGTTGGTTCACGTAGTAACGAACCGAGCTGTGGCTCAAGCCGTTTTTGCAAACGTTCCGGTGATACTTCGACGGAGAGTTCGATCTGAGCTCCGCTTCCTGCGGAAAGGCGAATTCGATTCCAGGTGTTGATGAGGGGGTTTTGCGTACGGCCGACTTGATAGGCTTTGCGAACGAGGGTGGCAGAAGGCTCAACGAACGAACCGTCGGGTGTCTCGGCGTTGAGTGTGTAAACCTGATCCTTTACTTGTACGCTGACGCTACGGACCTTGTCTTGTCCAAGGGAGGTTTGAAGCTTGTGCTTGGCGGCGGATTCTTCAAGTCCACCAACGGCAACGTCGCCCACGGATACATTGGGCAAAATTCTGCCATCATACGACTCGGCAATATGTGCGCTCCAGACGAAGGCGCCGATCAGAATCGCGCACAAACAGCCAACGACAAGCGCCGCAGCCAGAGCGGTGGATTGGTTTTTTGAAGAAGAAGTCATGATCGAGAAGGAGACAAAAGCTCGTTGAGAATCATTTTAGCAAAAGCACTCTCATCCACACGACCACCCTCAGGGATGACACCGATCAAACGAACGGTGCTCTGTGCTCCTGGAGTTCCGTGAATGCATGATAGGGGAAGGCTGAACGACTGTCCGTCTGGGGTTTGAAGGCGAATCGTTTGTTCTTCGACGGCGACAACGGTACAGACGAGAGATTGTTTCATAGGGCTCGTAGTCGAGCCTACTACGAAGCGATCGTTTCATCCATGGGGCGGATTTCAAGGCGTCGCTGTTGCATGCGAATGGGGAGACGAAGGGTTAACACCCCTTGATGTAAGCTAGCTTCTGCACGTTCTGGATAGACATCGAGGGGGAGGACGATCGAGCGACTAAAGGAGCCCCAGTAGCACTCCTGGTGAAACCAGTCTTCTTCACGAACGTCATGGGTCATCCGGCGTGTTCCGCGAATCGTGAGAAGGTCACCATCAATGGAAACATCGAGATCTTCCGGTTCAACTCCGGCGAGAGTCGAACGGATCATGAGAACGTCCCCGTGGCGAAAAATATCAACGCCCAGCTCACCCTCTTGTTCACTCAGCTCTTGCCACTGATCGATGGTTTGATCTTGTGGGGGAGAAAAAAAGGAAGCGAGCGCCATACGAAGAAATCATACCATGAGATGAACACGATCATCCACATTCTGAGCGGTTTCTTGTCTCCGTCGAACCTGGTATACTATCTCCGACCTCGTACCATGTATGGCGAACCTTCTGCGTGATCGTTGGTCCAAGCTCGCGATGGAACAGAAACTTGCGGTCACGGCGCTGAGTGTCTGCTGTTTGTTTTTGTTGTTTGGAGGGATTTCGCAGGTACGTTCAAATGTCAGAAAGCCTTTCCTTGTTTCGAAGCGTACACTCGCGCGTTCTTTACAGATTCGTTCAGAGACCTATCAGGATGACGAAAAACAAATGCGTGATCTGAAGCTGAAAGATACAGATCGTGATGGTATTTCAGATTACGACGAACAATATATTTATCGAACATCTGCGTACTTGGTAGACAGCGATTCGGATGGAGCATCTGATGCTGAAGAGGTTGCCATGGGGGAAGATCCAAATTGTCCTCAAGGAAAGAATTGTATTGATGTACAAGCGTCTATCGCGCAGGTGGCTACGTCTACCTTTCAGGCTGAGGCCGCTGCTGATCTCGATGCGCGACGCGCTGTCGCGGATGCGTCTAAGACAGGCGTCGAATCATTCATTGCCAATCCAAAGCCGCCTGACAGTATGACCGCCGCGGAGACGCGCGAATATATTCGCGGGCAGAACTTGTTGCCGGCGGATCAGTTAGCCGGACTGCCGGATGAGGCGATTCTACAGGCGTACAAGTTGTCCTATCAGGAAGCACTGCGCATTCAGGCAGCGCGCGCCGCAAGCGGCTCAGGATCCACTACGTCTGGTACCCCTTCTTCTCTCCCTTCCCAACCCACCCCTTAGCGCTCTATGGCTTTCCCGCGTCCATTTTTCCGCATCGCCTTTGGCCTCGTCGCTCTCGTGACGGGGTTATCGCTTTGCTTAGGGCCTCTTGAGCCTGCTTTGGCTCAAACGATAGAGTCGCCCGTTCCGGTGACTGGTGTGGGTATGCCGGTCGCGATTACAGCGAATATTCCAGATGCGGCGAATACCACTTATAAAAACATCTATACTGAGTTGACGCGTGCCGGTGTTGTTGCCTTAACCAATGCCTTGCAATTGTTCTTGGGTCAGATGGCGTACGACGCGGCGGAATATATCGCGACCGGAGGAAAGGGACAGGGAAAGTTGTTCTTTGAGGGGAAGGTCGGTGAATATCTTGCCAATGTGGGAAGTGATGCAGCGGGTGAATTCATGGCGAGCTTAAGTAACTCAGACTTCTTTAAAGGTATTGGGTTCAACTTATGTCAGCCAAAAGACCCAACTACCTTATTACGCTTGCAGGTGTCCTTGGGTGACTTGGGTCGTGATCTCTTCCCGACTCCGAATGTTCCAAATATTCCAGGTGTCAGTACGGGTGGATTGACACAGTACGAACGTCCAAGGCCACGTTGTGAATTCCAAGCGGTGATCGATAACTACGAAACCCTGTACCACACCATGAGTAATGGTGACGTTATTCGTAACCTGGAGCAGGGCTTTGATCCTGGTGTGAGCCAATTGGGTACCCTTACAAATGTCTATAACCGGTTCTTGACGGATACACAGCGTCGCGTAACTGATGCGGCGGCTCAGCGTGATGAAGGAAATGGCTTTCGTCCTCTCGAGGGGTTGATTTCGAATAACGTTCGAACGCCTGCTTCTGTAATCGAAGAAGCGACGAATGAGCAGACGGTTCGTAAGCCAGGCGCGGATCAAACGGCAGTTATTGGCACCATGTTGTCGAATGCGTGGCAGGCGGGTCCGATTCAGCTCGCTGTCTACACAGGCTCGATTTTCTTGAATACGCTCGCCTCGAAGTTCATGCAGCGTATTTTTGAAAAAGGATTAGGAGGATCATATACACCTTCGGCGGCAATCAACTTAGGCGGTCCCGATTCTGTTGCGGTCTACGGAAAGACGGACGCTCGTAATGCAAACATCGATTTGAAGAATCCGCCGCCTCAGCAAACGATTGATTACGATGTTGTATCTCAGATGCAGACATGTTTGGCGTCGCAGCGCGGAACCTGGAATTGTGTCATGGATCAATCGTTGGTTTCGGCGATTCGTGGCAAGACCCAACAAGGGGGCGTGACGATTTCCGAAGCGATTGAGCGAGATATGTTGCACGGGAGTTGGAGACTGATCCCGGCAACGAAGGTTCGGGAAAATCAGGACTACCAGTGTTATACGCAGGCCTATTGTTCAGGTAACTTGCAGAAGATGCGTTTGATGCGCATTTTGCCAGTTGGTTTTGAATTTGCTGCCAATAGCGCGGCCAATGTGGCTCGCTGTGATACAGCAGAGGGCTGTGTGACGTTAAAGGATGTGGTCGCGAATTTTGGAAATTGTAACGAAGAAGGCAAGTTGGATGAACGTCATCCATGGTGTCACTTAATTGATCCAAATTGGGTCATTACTTCTTTCCCACAGCAATGTACCTTGAATGGCTATTCCGACACGCTCGTTTCGACAAAACTGCCAATTCGTAAAGAGGAATGTCAGGACGTTCAGACCTGTTTGGCTCGAAATGATAAAGGCGAATGTACAGGAGGGTATGGCTACTGTATG
>CAZENZ010000015.1:0-18629 GCA_964513705.1 uncultured Gammaproteobacteria bacterium | reverse complement strand
GCTTGCCGGTCAACATTTCGTAGAGGATGATGCCGAGCGCATAAATATCGGCGCGTCCATCGATGGATGTGCCCTGTGCCTGCTCGGGCGCCATGTAGGCAGGCGTGCCCACGATGGCACTGCCCGTCATTGTATTCGCAGATTGGGTGATCTTGGCGATGCCGAAATCAGAAATATACGGCATACCCTTGTTGTCGAAGAGAATGTTGCTGGGCTTCACGTCCCGATGAATGATGCCTTTGCTGTGCGCGTGCGAGAGCGCCCGCGCCGTCTGCTGCGTGACGCGCAGAGCGTCTTGAACCGTGAGCCCCGTCTGAACGAGCTTCCAGAACGTAACTCCCCGCACTCGCCTAAAGACGATGAAAGGGACTCCGTTCCAGACACCAGCGTCGAACATTTGAGGTAAATGCGGATGCGCTCCTAGCTCTTGATGAATCGCGATCTCCCGCAAAAAGTCGAGATAGATCTCTACATCCCCCAGGTGATGCTTCATGAGCGTCTTGAGTGCGAACTCCCTTCCGTCGCGAATCACGCGGTGTACGGATCCGAATCCACCCGAGGCGATCCAGTCCATGACCTCGTATTCATGGAATCGTTGACCCCGCCGAGGCACGTAGGCCTCTGCCCCTTTCCAAGGCAACTCTACTGACAATGAACAAACTCTCTTTCTTCGGGTGAGCAGTTCCTCGAACCACAACCTACCCGATGCATGAGTTCAACAGATTACATCGGTTTCTACAAGCGATTTTCCGTATCCATTTTGACATATATTCTCTCAACCAAGCCATTTCCTTGACCTATTCACCGCTTTTCCGTATACTCGCGCACGACTGTTGAACGTGCGTTTTCCAGAGTCGTACCCTCGTGGACGGAACCTGGACCACTGAAACAGCATGTTTCTATGGCGCAAGCCACTTCATTGCAAGATTTGCTCTCCCAAGAGCAGTACTCCTCTTTCCCAAAACCAGGAGACGTCGTCAAAGGCTCGGTTATTGCCGTCGGCCGTAACGAAGTCCGTTGTGATTTGGGAGGAATCGCCGTCGGTTTGATCCGCGGTCCAGAACTCGACAAGAACCTCGACCTCCGTGTCGGAGACGAAGTCGAAGCCACCGTGCTTTCCCTCGATAACGAATTCGATGAACTCGAATTGTCGCTCAAGGGCGCCGGTCGCAAGCGCGCCTGGGATAAGATCAAGGAATTGGTCGCCCAAGGTGGGGCGGTTCAAGCCAAGATCGTCGATGCCAACAAGGGTGGTCTCATCACCCGCGTCGAAGGTATCCCAGCCTTCATCCCTGTTTCACAGCTCTCCCCTGAGCACTATCCACGTGTCGCAGGCGGTGAAAAGATCAAGATTCTTGAAAAGCTCAAGAGCTTGGTTGGTGAAACCCTCGAAGTGAAAATCCTCGACACCCATGAGGGTGAAGAGAAGATCGTCGCTTCCGAGAAAGCCGTCTGGGAAACCCGTCAGGAATCGGTGCTCGCTAAATACAAAGTTGGCGATAACATCGAAGGAGAAGTTACAGCCGTCACAGATTTCGGAGCGTTTGTTCGCTTCGATCAGAATCTTGAAGGCTTGGTCCACATCTCCGAAATCGCCTGGCAGCGTATTGATCACCCACGTGATGTGTTGAAGACCGGCGACAACGTTCGCGCGGAAATCATCAACATCGAAGGTTCGAAGATCTTCCTCTCCATGAAGAAGCTCGTCGAAGATCCATGGCGTAAGGTGGCCAAGAAGTATGACGTCAACCAGTGGGTCATGGGTAAGGTTCTTAAGATCAATCCATTCGGATTGTTCGTCGAGCTTGATCCAGAAATCCATGGCTTGGCCCACGTGTCCGAACTCTCGAACCGCCCTGTGAAGGATGTGAACGAGATCGCACGCGTCGGTGATGAATTCTCCTTCCGCATCATCTCGATTGATGCCGAGAATCATCGTCTCGGTCTCTCCCTTCGTAAACAGAAGGAAGAAACCAAGAAAGAAGAAGAGAAAGCTGCTGCCAAAAAGGCGTAACACTCTCCCTTCAAGAGCCCGCACATAAACTCCCTGCAGACCCCTGCAGGGAGTTTTGCATTTGACGCTTCAAGTCAGCCGTTTTATAAATAGCCCATGACTTCCACCCAAGTCTCTCGAAGAATCACCAAGGATCCTTCCCAAGGAAGCTTTTTTGGATTCTTTTTTCGACCGCTCTGCGGTGGTATTCGAATGAAGATCTAATCACGCTTCATTCCACAAAAACCACCGCGTACGCGGTGGTTTTTGTGTGTTCTGGTGATCCGATTCTGCTGCAATCACCTGCAACAGAGTCGCGTCATCAGAACGCCTCGTGAAGAGGAGAAAGGCCTGTCATGTCGCACGCATCGAATACGTCGAACACGCCTCACGCCTTCAACTTCGGCTACCGGAATCCAGCGAATCCAGACAGCCCCGAGACGATCTCGGTCGAGATCCGGTATCGCCAAGCGGAGGACGACTTCCTCCTCGTGGGACTTCCGGTCGTTCAGTGGCTCGACGAACAGGTCATGCTCGACCTCACGGTTACGGTCGGCAAGAAGCCTGAGCGCTCGGCACAGCTCGATCTGCTCACGAACCGTGAGGGAGACAAGATCAGCGTATGCTTCCCGCTCAGGGACATGCGCGCGCTCGTCGGCATCCCCCACCGCCGGAGGAACAGGACGCCGGGCCCCAAGATCCTGGCCAGGCTCTTGAGACAGAGCCGAGTTCTTCACTTCACCATCCAGCGCATCCGTTGCCTGGACTACCCGCCCACGCTGTTCTAGCGGAGCGGACCACCACACGCCGCGCGTTCGGGAATGCTTTCTTGCTTCCTCCCCGAACGCGCGGTGTCGCCTTTTATTCATTCCACGACCAATCAGCATCAATCGCCTAATAAAATGCGGTTAAAACCGCCCTGAGGCTTTAATAAAACACGAGAACCTCGCGTCACTTTAGACAAGCTCACGTGTAACCGATCAGCGATTGTCCGCTGTGGAACACCCTTATCAAGCGCTTGGATGATGCGCCAACGCTGAGCTAGATCAGCAATCTCAGCGGGTGTGAGCAAATCCTCAAGTAGAGCCTTTAAAAGAGCTGAGTCTCTAGATGCTTTTTCTATAAGTGCAGTGACGAGCGTTAGATCTTGGCGAGTCATATGAGGTCATGTATTGCTGCACAGTAACATGTGTGTTAGAGTGAGGACAGTACCTTTCACTTGTTCGTATGTCGTAAACGTCGGAAAAGAGTAGCTTCATCTCCTCTCCCCAGCGAGCAGGGAATAGTGCGAGCCCTGTGATGAGATGAAGCGAACATGGGTCCGACCGAGACAGATCTGCTTTATTGTGGATCACGGATGCTCACCGTAATCAGAGCAAACGTATATCTTGATTGAGTGCGTAAAAGCGATCCAGGCTCGTTTGAGTTTGGATAATTGAGGTGGTACCGCGGGAGATTCCCGTCCTCTGTCCTATATTTTTTGTATAGGCAAGAGGACGGGAATTTTGTATTCCCGTTGAGTCTCGACACGCAACGCTACGAACAACCAGAGGAAGAGTCATGACGATGCAGAAGATCAGCAAGATCGATTTGGGCAATGGGTACACGAACAAACTGCGCATGCGTGAAGCTCTCTATCGAGCGCGTCCACCCAGCACCACGCAAGCACGGCTGCTCGAACAGATCGGCGACGTGGGCTACGGAACACTCGTCTCGGCCCTGCTCAACCGACACCTCAGCTTCACCGAAGCGTTCACGGCCGGCTGCTACGCGCTGCGAGCATCGAATGCGCAGCTCGATAATCTCTACTTCCGAGGACGTCTCGAGTCCTTCGGTGATACAAGCGATGCGCTCGCGGCACGTGAACTGCTCTCCGGCTTCGCCATGAAGGAGGCCTGGGCCGAGATCACGCCGGAAGAAGTCGCTGGGCTCGTAACGGCAGCGATGCTCGACGTCGTCTGGCTGCCCGACTATGGACGATCCGTGATCGAGACGGGTGGCATGGGTGGCGACAAGGGCGTCTATCGCCCGGACTCGCCGAAACGCCACAAGACAATCAATGGATCGACCCTCTCCGCCCTCGTATTGGCTGCACTCGGCGTGAACACAGCCAAGCACGGTTCCTACGGGAACACGACTCCATCAGGATCGACCAATGCGATCGAAGCGCTCGGCATCCAGGTGGACACCTCCTGTCCCGAGGCGCAGGCAGCCGCCATCCGACGGGGGTTTCACTTCACGGACGCCCATGGCTGGAAGACGATCCATGATCTGTCGCACCTTCCGCCTCGCCGCGAGACGGTGAACCACGTGATCGGACCCATGACCGGTCCCATCGGGCCCGGTACGCGTCTCAACAAGATCATCGGCGTGAGCGACAAGGTTCACCCCTCCGTCATCGCGCGTGCCTACGAGCTTCTCCATGAGCACGAAGTCTTCCAGATCGGAAATGCAGCAGTGGTCGCTGGCCTGTCACAACAAGTGACGCGAGACGAGCTGCAAACACAGGCTGCTCTCCGCTCACACGTCGTGCTCGACGAGCTGTCGCCCGTCGCGAGCGCCGTCGCTCTCGTGCAACATGGTCGCTTCGTGGGCATGTTCCAAGTCACTCCTCTGGATTTCGGGGTCTCGTTCCCCGATCCACTCGCCCCCTACATCACGACGGACCTCGAGACCGTGTGTGCGGCGAATCGTTCCGTTCTGGCTGGTGAACTGGATGAGCGTCAGCTCGTCGACTTCCTCGCCATGAACGCGGCCCTCGGCCTCTACCTCCATACCTACATGGACGACGACGTTCGGCTGCCCACTCACGGACCTTCACGGGATGCGCTTCGATTCTGCTTCCAGCAATGTCGTGACGCACTCACGAGTGGTATCGTGCAACGTTTCGTCACGGATCTGGTAGCCGCTCAAACCGCCACCAGCCGTAATCCGTGACCACCCCTCTCTTGGGCGGGTATCGTATAACGCAGCCTACGATACCCGCCCGCTCCCCCTCTCTTCCAACTCCTCTCTATGCCTTCATCCAATTCATTTTTCTTACAGACTTTTCCTACAATCATTGGAATGATCCATTTTTCTGCACTCGAAGGCTGTTCCGATTTTGAAGGCAGAGAGATTGTTCGCGCTCGTGCCATTGAAGATCTTCAAGTCCTTCAGGCACAAGGTATCGATGCCGTTTTGTTTGAAAATAACTTCGATACGCCAAAACAAGCAAGGCTTCCCGAACGAGCGGCACAACACTTCCGTGAGCTTGTGGCTGAACTCGCACCCATAACACATGTTCCATGGGGCATCTGTGCTTTATGGAACGATTATGATCTTGGCTTTGAACTATGTAGCAAATATGGCGGACAAGCGGTGCGCATTCCGGTCTTCACTGACAGTGTAGACACAACCTATGGGCGATTCTTGGCAGATCCGTCAGCCGTCATCACGTCCCGCGAACACCATCAGGCCGAAGAGGTCCTGATCTTGGCAGATGTTCAGGTAAAACACGCTCAGTTAGTGGCGCCACGATCATTCGCCGAATCATTTGAAGATACCATCCAGCTTGGAGCAGACGGAGCGATTATTACCGGCCAGTGGACCGGGGACCCACCATCGGTAGAACAATGTCGAGCCGCACAACTGCAGAACCAAAATCGAGTACACTTGTTAACCGGTAGCGGAATGACGACAGACAATATTTCATCGTTTCTTCCCTTCCTCGATGGCTGCATTGTTGGATCGGCCTTCAAAGAAGGTTCTCTAGACCTCCAACATCGACAAGGACCAAACATCGTCGAACCAGCGCGCCGCTATGATCCAGTTAAGATCCGGCGGTTTCTCGATACAGTAAAAAAGGCTGAAAATAAAGACTTTCCGAGGGCCTCCTAACCTAGACTAAGCCAGGGAATTCGGTTACGCTCCCTGAACAGTCTATGAACGCAACTCTTCGCAATATTTTGCTAGCTGTAGCCGCGGTTTTGATCGTGGGTGGTGGACTCGCCATGGTGAACCTCGACCCGGTCAAAAAGGTCGATGTCAGCACCTTCATTAACCAAGTTCAGAGTGGTCAGATTTCGGAAATCATCGTGGAAGGTCAACAACTCAAGGTGACCTATCAAGACAAGACCACCGCTACCGTCGATAAGGAACCCGGCGAATCCCTGTCCGAATTGTTCAAGAACTACAACGTGGATAGCGAAAAAACCAAGGCCATTAAGACCACGGTAAAAACCAACAGTGGCGCTGGCTATTGGGCCGCCGTTTTACTACCCAATATCATTCCATTGATTTTGGTCTTCGCCTTAATGTGGTTCTTGTTCCGTCAGGCGCAGGGACAAAACAACAAAGCCATGTCATTTGGTCAGGCCAACGCGCGTGAGCTTCCGAAAGGAATGGGGAAAGTCACCTTCGCAGACGTCGCTGGCAACAAAGAAGCCAAACAAGAGCTCATGGAAGTCGTGGAGTTCCTCAAAAATCCAGATAAGTTCTCGAAGCTGGGCGCCAAAATTCCAAAAGGCGTCCTACTGATGGGTTCTCCTGGTACGGGTAAAACCTTATTGTCACGCGCCGTTGCCGGTGAAGCTGATGTCCCATTCTTCCACATCAGCGGTTCGGAGTTCGTTGAAATGTTTGTGGGCGTTGGTGCTTCACGTGTGCGCGATTTGTTTGCCAAAGCCAAGAAGAGCGCCCCATGTATCATCTTCATCGATGAAATCGATGCCGTGGGTCGTCAGCGTGGTGCAGGCCTCGGTGGTTCACACGATGAACGCGAACAGACCTTGAACCAGATTCTCGTCGAGATGGATGGCTTTGAACCAAACATTGGCGCGATCGTGATTGCCGCAACCAACCGTCCGGATGTGCTTGATCCCGCCTTGCTTCGCCCAGGTCGCTTTGATCGCCGTGTCACGCTTGATCCACCGGACATCAATGATCGTGAAGCGATTCTCAAGATCCATGCCAAGAACAAGCCACTGGCTGACGACGTGAACCTTCGTCGCCTCGCCGAACGCACGCCAGGCTTCTCCGGTGCAGACCTCGGCAACCTCATGAACGAAGGTGCGATTCTCGCTGCCCGTCGTGACAAGAAGCAGGTCCAGATGACGGAACTCGTCGAATCAATCGAAAAAGTCATGCTCGGACCTGAACGCAAGAGTCACTTGATGAACGAACACGAGCGCAAAGTCACGGCCTACCACGAAGCCGGTCACGCCCTCGTCGCCCACCTTCTGCCTCACATGGATCCGGTCCAAAAAGTCTCGATCATCAGCCGTGGACGCGCTGCTGGCTACACCATCCGCCTCCCGACCGAAGATCGCACCATGCGCACGCGTGAGGAATATAAGGAAGACATCGCTGTAGGACTAGGTGGCTACGCCGCGGAACTCACCTTCTTCGGAGATATCACCACCGGCGCTTCGAACGACATGCAGAACGCGACCAAACTCGCACGCAACATGGTCACCCAATGGGGAATGTCCGATGTACTCGGTCCTCGTACTTATGGAGAACGTGAAGACATGATCTTCCTCGGTCGTGAGATCCATGAGTCACGCGACTACTCCGAAGATAAGGCGGTTCTGATCGACAAAGAGATCGACGCCCTGATCAGCGAAGGTCTGGCTCGTGCCAAAAAGCTGGTCAGCGAGAACAAAGACGCCATGGATCGCATCTGTGCTCATCTCGTCGAAAAAGAGATCATCGAACGCGATGAGTTTGAGACAGTCGTTGGACTTCCACCCGCCAATCCAAAGAGCTCGCTCAAGAAAACTGCCTAGATCTGAAACAAAAACGCCCGCCTCACTGGCAGGCGCTTTTGTATACCGAGCGCTTCATGAGCTACCATCCCCCGCTCATCCGTTTGATTTCCTGATTCACCTTCTGCAAGAAGAGATTTGCCTCCTCTTCCGTCACGCCTTTGGGCAACGGAAAAAATTGCCGTTCTGGATTAAAGAAACTTCCTGGCATCCCCTGAACCGGGATTGGGACCGTGTTTGTCGTTGTCGGGACTTTGGCCGTGAACGTAATCGAACGCGTTGACGTTCTACGCCCCTTGTATGTGCTCAATCGATCGTCGATGCGCGCCTCTTTGACCGTTTTTAGGTCAATACTCTTGATATGCTCCCACTTCCACCATTTCCAACGATATTCAAGCACCCCATCCGCGAGGCGAAGATAGGAATTCGCCATCCCCCAAATAAATCCCAAAACCATCGCCCCACCACCAACCCACACCAGCATATTCACAAAAACATAGAACAATGAAATCACGATCTCTGTTTCATTTGGGGCGCCACGTATGATCTCCGCGATCTCTTCCGCCATGTTGGAAAAATAGAAAAATCCGAAGACGACGATTCCCAGGATAATGATCCGATTCCACCAAACTGTACCCTCGTCTTGTTTCGGTCGAAGTTCCTCCATACACCTTCAAGCTTACTTCTTGGGAGCTGGTTCGCCTACTTTAGCCCCTGCGGCAGGACCAGCCTGTACCAATTCGTCTTTTTTGGTTTCGATGACCGGCGGTTCAAGCAGCGTTGAATCAATGTTCGCCACGGCCAGCACCTCATCAACACTGGTATGCCCTTCCAATGCTTTCAATAGACCATCCTGTGCCATCGTCAGCATCCCCTCTTTGACCGCCATGTCTGCGATCATGAACTCTGACACCTCTTTAGATAAGACTTCTTGCTCAATTTCCTTGGTCATCGTGAAAATTTCGTAGATACCGACACGGCCTTTGTATCCCAGATTATTGCAGGTTTTACAGCCTGGGCCCGGCCCCTTAAATACTAGGTGCTCCAAATCGACATGGACTCCAGACTTTGGTGAAATCGCCGCCAAGACACGTCTTACCTCCTCTTGTTGCCCGGGTCGTAGCGTGGCATCTACTCGACAATCTTTGCACAAACGACGCACCAAACGCTGGCCAATCACAGCGTTCAAAGCAGGCGCAAGCAAAAATGGCTTCACACCCATCGAAAGGAAGCGTGGAATCGCTCCCGCCGCACTATTCGTATGAATCGTCGAGACCACCAAGTGACCCGTCAGAGCGGCTTGAATGGAAATTTCCGCCGTCTCCAAGTCACGAATTTCTCCCACCATCACGATGTCCGGATCCTGACGCAAAATCGAGCGCAAACCTTTAGCGAAATCGTAATCTTTGGAGTGCTCGATCTGGCTTTGGTTAATACCTGCAAGCTTGTATTCCACCGGATCTTCCAGCGTGATGATTTTGACACCTGGATCATTCAGCTTCTTCAAAATTGCATACAGAGTCGTGGTTTTTCCGGAACCGGTTGGACCCGTTGTCACAATCATGCCATTCGGACGATCGATTTCTTTCTGCAAGCGTTCAAGAGCGAGCCCGGTGATACCCAAATTATCAAACTCGAGCGCGACAGCCTTGGGGCGCAACAAGCGCATAACCACCGATTCGCCGTATGCGGTTGGCAAAAAGCTAACGCGAATATCGATCTTTTCGTTCGGTAGGTAAATCGTGATGCGACCGTCTTGCGGCACGCTGTCGACGTTGATTTTGACGCCAGATAAGAGCTTCAAACGCCCGATCATTTGCTGCCAAGCGCTTCGTGGTAACTTGGCTGCCTCATTCAAGGTTCCATCCATGCGAAATCGTACCTTCACCGCCTCCTCTTCGGCTTCGACGTGAATATCAGATGCATTCGCTTTGAGCGAAGCGCCGATCACGAGCGTAATAATATCCGTCGTACTGACTTTTGTGATTTGCTGCTGGAGTTCATGAAAATCAGCGATTTGCTTTTCGTATTTTAGGAGATCCTCTTCATTGATACGATAGCCGTATACGACCTCTTTTGGGATCGGAAGGATGTTATATAAACGAAACGCCGCCTGAATACTGTCCTCTGAAACATAGTAGACCTCGACCGTGGAGTGCTGCTCCTCCGCCAAGCGCGCGCGAATATTCTCGACCTCTTCGGAAGGATTGGTTGTCGCCAAACGAATCTGTTCTTTAACCTTAAAGAAACATACTACCTGTTGTGCCTCGGCCTCTTGTTTCTTGAGTAACCCAAGCGCTTCTGGCGCGATCGGGAAACCACGTAGCGCGATATAGGGCAAGCCAAATTTAATGGCCATCTCTTGGGCAACCTTTTCCTTTTCGCGGAGCTTGATCTCCGCCATTTTGTCCGTGAGCGCCGCTTGAGCCGCTGGCGTCGCAGGTTTCACCGGGGTCGGAGCTGCCGACGAACTATTATTAATCGGACTTTTTTTAATCGAGGCCGCAAAAGCCGCTAAATCATTCGCTGCCTGAGACGAGCCAGATGCGTCAGGCATCGGCTTCTTGAGCAGATCCTCGATCGAGGCCGCTTTAGGAGGATTCGTGGCCACAAAGGTACGTGACGATTATTTTAAGGAACGAGTAGCGCGACGCGTGGTAAGTGCGTGCACGATGCGCAAAATTTTGCTGTGAGCCGTACCCTCAACCGCTCGATGGTACAAGCGATTCCAGGTGGAGTACTGAAAGTTCACAGCAAACAATCCACCTGCTACGGCTGCCAAGAACACTAGTGCGGCGATACCAACATTTGCAATGACAAAAATCTTTGGAAGACCGAGGTATAGACTAGCCGCTAAAAACCCAATCGCCGGCAAGCCAGCAAAGAACGAGATGAGCACTGAAGCACCAAAGACCAAGGCGCCAATAATCATCATACAGAAAGCTGTCTCAGCAACCGTGAGCCACCCACGACGCAAGAGCTGCCAGGCATGCAAAAGCGCTTCGTGAAGTGTCATGCCATCGGCCATGATGCCATTCAGCGCGAACATATGGAGTGCCGTGGCCATAAACAAGATGACGAGATACACAATGGCAGCAATCAAGAACAGCACGGTGCCAGCAGGAGGAACGAGCGCGATTTCAGAGACAACACGTAACGCGAATGAACCAAGGCTCACGAGACCGACCATAAAAATATTCAGAACCGCGAGAGGCACGACACGCTTCGCTGCAGTTTGTAACGCTAAACGAAAACCACGTCCTACTTTTTCTTGATGACGATCAATACAGGCAACCAACGTCCCCTGCGCTACCACACTGAAGAACAAGATAATGAAAATCAGAGCAAGCGAGAGCAAAATGCTTTGGGTTAACGCAAACTTATTTATCCAATCAAGCTGTCCTACACGTAAAAAATATTCCTGCCAACGCCCATCACGCGCAACCGGTGCTTGAAGCGCGCTGCGAAGCGACAGGACAAAGACATCATAGATACCTCCTGTCTGAAGGAAAACGACCAAAAGTGCGAGCGGCCAAAAACGCTTTTCTTTCCAAGCGAGAGCGAGCGCATCGCGAAGAATTTTTCGATACAACGGAGGGTGCAAAGGTGCAGTGGGTGCGCGTGACATAGAACTTGGACAAGTATATCACGAAGGTTAGAATGACTCATCGTGCGACACGCCCCATAGGCGGTGGCGGTTCGACACGTGGGCAGAGAAGGAGTGACGCGTATGTCGAGACGTGGGCGAGGACAGGACAGTAATGGCGGACCCCGGAAACGGGACCTGCCGGTGCGCGGAACGGCGTCCGGACAGGCACCGCCGGGCGTGATCGAGCAGGGCCGGGGCGGCGGGCTCCGTCTGGTCCCCGATCCAGGGTCCAAGGACCACCGGTCAAGGTGGCTCCGGATCGTCCCGCGGCCGGACAACGAGCTCGAAGTGGGTGAGACGCGCCGCGAGCCGGAGCCGCCCACGGCGGCCTGACGGCTGAAGCAGCTCCCTAGGGGACGCTCGCGCTGAATGCCTCGCTGGCGTGGTGCGAGCGTCCCCTCGCGGGACAATAGGCTTTCTTGGCTTGGTTGACAGGTATTATTGGTCTCACATATGATCTTGTGGCTCATTTTTGTCCTGAGGATGACTCAATGGACAAGAGAGCGTGCCACAACCTCTGCAAGGATTTTGTTCGATGATGGATACAATTGGGGGCCCCAAGGCTCCGGACCACGACTCGGTCGTCGACTTCAACCTCAAGCCCTTCGTCGGGATCTGTGGCAGCCCTGGTGTAAACCTGCTCGACCTCCCGGTCGGTCAGACGCGCGCTCCGAGCGGCGAAGAGCCGTCGGACGCTGCACGTTGGACTCGTCTGCCGGGCCATGAGCCCCGTTACGAGGACGGGGGTGCCATGCGCTTCGGTCACGGGAGCTGACGTCCCGCGAACGAAGCACGACAACACAACCTCAGGGCTGCTCTCGGTTCGATCGCGCACACCATGTGATCACCGAGAGTGCCCCGCGGGACCTCGCTCACGAGCGAGACCTCCCAACAGCGCACCGCACCACGCCGGCTCAGGCGAGGTGCGGATTGCGTTTTAACAGGTCTTTTTATAAACACTCACTAACTCAGTCGCACCTCGCGTGTATTTTTGTCGTTCGGCACAATTTCAATCTTCAAAATCGGTACGCCATATTTCACAAGCGCTTCCCCTACCTGTTCTGGCCACTCAAGCGCCACAATCGTACCCGACTCTGCCAATTCATTTTCCAAATCCAACGCATACAAATCCGATGGCTTGTCTAGGCGATAGGCATCGATATGAACTACACGCTGAACACCGTGCGACATTTCAGGCAGCACATGCGTTCGTAACAATGAAAACGTCGGACTGCGCGGTTCACCCTTTACTCCCAACGCGCGCGCTAAATATTGCACAAACGTCGTCTTGCCAGCACCAAGTGGCCCCGACAAAGCCAAAATCATGGGCGACTTGATCTGCTCAAGCACAACCGCAACCACCTGATCCCAATCCTCAAGCGACTTCAAGACAAACAATTGCTGGTTCATACGCCAATATTCCATTCAGGATTCATTTCTAGGGTCTGCCAGTCGGAAACGTCACCCAACACATGTCGCCAATAACCAGCGCCTGCGATCATCGTGGCGTTATCAGTAATGAAGGCACGCATGGAAGGCAGATAGGCCACGCCTGGCAAGTGTTTTTTTACGGCTTTTCCCAACTGACTACGCAACTCCGAGTTAGCAGAAACACCACCGACCAATAACACTCCTTTCACGCCCTCTGCCTTGGCTGCAGCGATCGTCTTCTCAACAAGAATTTCCACGATCGCCGCCTGAAGCGATGCCGCCATATCATTCGTTGCCTGCTCGAGATCTTTGCTGGATGTTTTCACCTCATCCCAGGCGTACCGCACCGCTGTCTTAAGACCGCTAAAACTAAAATCAAATGTTCCGTCGTGACGCATCGGTCGCGGAAGATTAAACGCTTTTTCGTTCCCTTGTTTCGCTCGCTTATCAATTTGTGGTCCTCCTGGATACGGCAATCCCATCAACTTCGCTGTTTTGTCGTAGGCCTCACCCGCTGCATCATCCCGTGTCTGACCAATTAATCGATATTTTCCGAGCGCATCCACCACAACGAGCTCAGTATGACCACCTGAGACGATCAATGCGAGTAACGGATATTTCCAAAAACGACGCTTGCGACCATCGAGCCAAGCAGACGCTACGTGCCCCTCCAGATGGTTCACGGCCACGAGCGGCTTTCCTGACAACACCGCCAACGTGCGCGCTGCTTCAACACCCACACTCAAGGCCGTTGGCAATCCCGGACCCGCCGTCACCGCGATCACGTCAAACGCCTTCATCCCCTTTTCGCCAAGTGATTGCGTAAGAAGAGACACCGTTTCTGGCACGTGCGAACGCGCCGCAACCTCAGGCACGACACCACCATATTTCTGATGGATGGGTACCTGCGATGACACAAGATGCTGTAACACCTTCACCTCTTCTGACTTGCCTGGTCGTTCACGTACAGAAATCAAAGAAATGGCTGTTTCATCACAGCTCGTTTCGATAGCAAGAACCCGTATAGCCTTAGATTTCATCTACAGCGCAGAGTAGCAAACCCCCATAAAGACTCAAGACAACGGCGGAACTTCTTCTCCCAGAATCCTTTTTCGATCCTTTAAGGACATCTGCGCAATCTCACGGATCATCCGTATTGCACCAGCCCGATGCGGGAGTTTCTTCTGCAACCGATCCAGTACTGACCAGAACAAAGCGAGCCCGCGGTCTACATGCTCACGCTGTAAAAATTCCACGATATCCCGATGAAACGACGAGGTCACAAAATAGGCAGGATCAATACGATCATTCACTAAGAACATTAGCTCGCGTTCAAGAACTTCAATACGCGTCTGCATATCTCGCGCCAAGTTCTCCCAGCTTCTTCGCTCCAAATGAATTTCTTCCAAAGAAACGTTTCTTGCAACACGATGCTCTAGCACACGCCAAAGACGTGCCATCGTTTCTGTAATGCCTGATGTAGTGCGCAAATATCGCCCCAGCTCTGACACCAACGTCTGCGGATTCAACGGGAGTAACACGGTCGAATGGTCGATGATCGCGAGACACTCTGTAAGCGATCTACTCTTTTGTTCAAAGAGATCCTGAAAGATTGCCTGAACCTTTGCTTGTAACTCTGGTGTGAGTTGTTCAATATATCGAAAGTTACGTTCTTCAAATTCATCCACTTCATCCGACGTTACCGGGCTCCAGTCTGGAACATGTCTATTTTCCACGTTTGGCAAAGACATAAAGATCGATTCGTTACAAACATACTATATCATCTAAAACGAACTGCGCCCCCGGAACCGAGAGGCAGTCCGGGGGACGCGAGTGACACAGCCCCAACCTCAGAGGCCCCGGGTCAGGTCGTCATGACAAGCTCATCCTGAATGATCTTGACGAGCCTAGTGACGGCGATCTCGAGCCCTCCTTCGCCATGATCGTTGACGACGGTGTGGTCGATCCGGATCGGGATGGCAGCACGCTCCTCGTCGGCCCCGGCGCGCTCGTCACGGCGTTCAAGGCTCTGCATGTTCTGGCCTTCGATACGGATCACGACCATCCGGAACGCGCCACCCGCCTCGAGCTCTTCGAGCTTGCGCACCCCGTGCTCCGTCATGTCGCACAGCGCCGGACCGCGATCGAGGCACGCGAAGCTCTCCGCGGTGCGGCCGTAGTAGTCCTCACGCGGACGCACCGGATCAGCGAGGAACGGCTGCGCATACTCCAGAAACCGACCTGCTTCGATCATCTCACGGAATACCGTCTGCGACACGAAGAAGTAGGCGAGCTCCGACTCGCCGTTCCGGGGTGCGCGGGTCGTCCAGGAGCGCGCATGGAAGAGGCCTGTCAGGGCATTGAAGACCTCATCCATGAGCTTGCCCTTACCCACGCCGGTTCCCCCGACGAGGATGAAGAGCGGATACCTATACTTTTTTGCACTGGTCGTCGTCACGAATCTACCCTCCGGCGGTTTCCCACCTGATTTGAGCCTTCTATAGAGTGGAAGTTGAAGTTGAAAGAGAGCTGGCCGCACTATAGCAAGCCCCTTTAGACGGTCAAACAAAGAGAGGCCGCGCCCGATGGTATATAGTAAAAGCATCTTTCTATGACGCGTCGCCTCTATTTCCTTTGCATCGTCATACTCGTAGCCGGACTCACGCTTTTCACCCTGCTTCGAGGCGTAGATGTAAACCAAAGCACATCCAACAAAGTACAACCCACTACATTCACCCTCCAAGAAGCTCCAAATGACGTCATCGCAACGTCGTTTGCACACAAAACATCGTACGCTGTTGATACTCAGACACGTATTCTTCTCGTCCCTCATCATTTAGTTGCAGGCAGAGAGATCGCGAGCCTGCTCACATCCACACCTACACCAAAGCACGCGCTCCTCGTTTCTCCTGACCACTTTTCACAAGGGCAACGCACCCTATCCACCACTCATCACTCGTTCACGTGGAACGACACTCCCATTCCACCGAATTCATCACTCGTCGACGCCCTCCTCAAAAAGCTCCCCGCCACACTCCAAATCCAAGATTCCGTCTTTGAGCGTGAACACGGCGTGCGGGGACTTATACCTTTTCTGCACCAAGCTTGGCCACGCGCACAGATCACCGCCATGACGGTCCGTGTGGACAGCTCCAATACAACCATCGAACAACTCGCCCAAACCCTCCATACCGCTCTCCAACAAGACCCCGATCTCCTCATCGTCATCACAATCGATTTTTCACACGAACTCCCCGCTTATCTCGCGGATCTTCATGACGCCTACGCTATCCAAGAGCTCCGAGCGCTCAACGCAGAAGCATCTTCGTTGGTCGAAATTGACTCACCTCCTCTGTTTCGACTACTGACTCGTCTCACACAACTTCAGAAGTCCAGGCTCATTACTCATGCCCAGACAAATAGCCTGCGCGTCATGAACGCCACCGTTACAGAACTCGGAACGAGTCATGCACTCATGAGCACAATGCCCGTACATGCTTCCGCAATGTCCTCACAAACAACAACCTCCGCTTCCTCATCAACTACACGCTTCACGCTCTTTCATGACCCAGCTCGCCGTATCACGAGCTCAGAAGATCGCGTGTATCGTGGCTATACCACTGTTCAAACAACCCCCATCCCCTTCCCGACGATCTTCGTCCAGGAACAAACCGCCACCACGACTCATTGGCATGCCATCCCTCTTCATCAAACCAAAACCAACACCTGGCAGGTTGTTTCTGATCAGCAATACGAAACATTGAAACCACAACGTGCTCAATGGGCCAGTTGGGCTGAAACGCATCTTTCGAAGCCAACCACCGAGTGATAAGATGCTCGGCATATGGATCAACCTTCACAAGCTAGTGGACATTCCACTGCTTTGCTCATTGTCGTAAGTGTCGTATGCGGATTGCTCATAGGAATTTTCGGATTCTTGATCTGGCAAAAAGTCAGTGGATCACAAGTTGTACAAGCGCCTATTCGAATGATGAGTGAGCCTCCTGTCACACCAACCAACACGTCGTCGACAACTCCTTCATCAGTCACAACAACTCCGGCCTATCTCGATCCAACAGACGCTCTATTGAACGTCCTCTGGCAAACAGGCGTGATTGTCGATCCAAGTAAAACATTTGGCTCACTCATTCCGAGCAATGAGCTCCGAGTACGCAACCCAAGTGGGTACGAGGGAGGCATGGACGAAGCTCTGCCTGAATACAAATTTACCTACGATTACTACGAACAAGGCCGTGTCGCGAGCGGTCCCTACAAAGATCACATCGTGTATGGCGCAAAACAGGTCGACCGTGTCGTTGACCTCGGCATGGATCGCACCCAATCCCCTATGTTTGTGAGCTTGCTCATGTCTCCAGATAAACAAGAATTGCGCATTCTTGGCATGGCTACCTCCTCGATCTTTGGACAGGCTTGGCCGAGCGCCCGTTTCGCTCCAAATCTGAGACTCAACGTCCACCCATTTCCAGACATGCTGCAGTTGGATAACGGCAAAACCGTACGTCGCGCTTCACTCAGCGAAGAAGTGACTCCTATGCCAACTTGTGGTGGTCCGAGTGGCTGTACCGATCGCTTACCGGTCGCTCGCAGCGGCGAAGGACACCGCTTGTACCTCGGCCCAACCGGCTCTTTCTTCACGGAACAAAAAACCAAACCAGGCTGTCTGATTTTCTACCGAGAGAACGGTGAAGGGGCGATCTACGAAAGTGGTATTCCATCCGCAGTGCGCGATCCACAAATCGAAGATCGTCCAGAACTCACTGCGGCGCGTATCGTAGGACCGACCCAGCTCAAGTGGGATGCACCCTATGCGAACACCTCGACGTTCCGCGCGCATGAGGTAGGCGGCTGTGGCGGCATTGATTGTCTCCGCGTGTTGAATGCAGACGAGGTCAAAGTCGACGATATCGTGCAGGCAGGAAAAACAGACGCAGGCGATCCAATCTATATCTTCAAGAACCAGATGAATCGCACGTCACACAGCGTCATCTACGAAGTCTATGAATCTTGGTTCAACTATGACGCGGTCAACGGTCAAAAACCACCGATGGAAGTCTTCTTGCGCAGCGTCAAAGTTCCCCTCTTCCTCTGGAAAGATGCACTTGGTCGCTGGGTAGTCTACAAGAACACCATCGCTGTTCCCCTCGCTGAGTGTGGGAAGCCAGTTATCTACCTGTATCCAACCAAGACGCAGAATGTGCACGTAAAGCTTCCTTCATTCATCAATGTGACGGTCAGCGAGCCAACCTATCCAACGGAGGGCTGGCACGTCAGCGCCGAACCATCTGGAAAACTCACGATGAAGGACGGGGGTACGGTGAGTTCGTTGTATTGGGAAGGTTTGGGCGTGAATTACGAAGTTCCAAAAACTGGCTTCGTCGTGAAAGATGGAAATGTTGAGAGCTTCTTGAAAACCACCCTCACTCGCTACGGGTTGAACACACAAGAAGCACGTGATTTCATGGAGTTTTGGGTGCCTCGTATGACAGGCGCGCCATACTACCGTATCTCGTTCCTGACAGACGACTGGAGTAAACAGGTGCCACTCAATGTCTCGCCAGCCCCTCGCACCAACATTCGTTTGTTCATGGATTGGCAAAAGTTAAGCGGCCCAATAACACTTTCTGAACCACAAGTTGTCACGCCCGCACGTAATGGGTTCACGCTCGTGGAATGGGGCGGATTGCTGCGATAAAAAGATGGTGTGCAAACAAAAACACGCCTTCACAGGCGTGTTTTTGTTGGTATGGCTTTATGACCAGGCTCGTATCTATTTTGAGTCTCAAGCCTG
>CAZENZ010000014.1:0-18877 GCA_964513705.1 uncultured Gammaproteobacteria bacterium | reverse complement strand
GGACGCATTTCTCCCCGGGGGCTTTTTGGAAGACGTAGCCCGCTTCTTTGGCAGCGAGACGAAGCAATGTCTTTTTTGCGACAATATACTTCACCCCTTCTGCATCCATTTTCTTGCGAAGCTCGGTGACTTTGGCAACCGTCATACCTTGGTAATCGGTGAACATCACCGATTTTCCGGATTTGAAGGCGTCAGTCAGGGCCGCAAGCGCGTCTGTCTTTTGTTGACGAGACTTTGGCATAGAGAGGACGTAATGAGTTAGAAAACAACCACAGGCTCTTCCCGTGGTCGTTTTCATCAAACGCTCTGTGCAAGCAACGTTTGAGTGGACGTCCTCGGCAAGGGAAGGTTTAACCCCGACGAATCGAGGCCTTGCTGTCTTTGGAGTCTTTGGTTGTTCGCCGAGACAGTAGCTGAAGGCAGAAAAACCGTCAACCGAGCGACTCTAGAAACACAATCCCCCAGGCAAAGCCTGCCCATTTGGGACAGGTTTTGCCTGGGGGACGGGCTACCGCGACCAAGACCGGTGTAGGACCGGTGGGTCATAGTAGCCAACCACGCACTCACCGACCGCGGCCTGAGCCGGTCGGAGTGCGGATGTAAAGGCCGGAAAGACCCTTCGTAACCCCTCGGGCAGCCGCATGCAGCTCCCGGACCCGCTTCTCCGTCAGACCGAGCTCGCGCTCGATCTCCTCGTAGATGGGGTCCTCCGCCGGAGGGAGCTTACACTTCTCCCACAACTCAGCGAGCCGGCGCTGGGCGCGCGCCCTGCGAGCGGCAGGAGGAAGGGCAGGGGCGGAATCGGAGGCGACCGGGATGCCGGCGGGGGTCAGCTGCATGCGAAGACCTCGGGGTTTCAAGGGTGACAAGGGCGCTTCGTGGACCATCCGACGAAGCAAAGAACCGGTTATATTACATTATTCTTCTCCCCTGTCAAGTTTTTGGGCCTATTTAAAGCAAAATTCGGCTCTATTGAGGCAAAATGTAAGTCTCTCGCTTTACAAAAATGGTGAGTTTTGGCTGCCTTTAAGCCACCGATTGTTCACGAATCAAGACATTCGTCGCCCAAGAGATGACCCAGAAGACGATCGCACCGACCAAGGCTGCACCGAAGCCATCGACTCGGAAACCTGGAACCAAGGCCGAAGCCAACCAGAACATGAGCGCGTTAATCACCAAGGTAAACAATCCAAGCGTTAAAATGTTAATTGGTAGAGACAAAATCAACAGCACTGGACGAATCACCGCATTGATCAACCCAATGACAAAAGCCGTAACGAGAGCTGTGAAAAATCCATTCACACTTACTCCTGGCACGATATACGACACGAGAATCACTCCGATGGCATTCAAAATCAAACGAAGAAGAAGAGACATAGTGAAAGTGAGAAGATGACTTATGCTTCGTCGCTACTGTACTTCACCTTAATTTCTTTAATCGTGTTTTCCGCTTCTTGAAGTCGTTCACGCAACGCTGCTGACAGCTCCATAGCACGCTCAAAACGCTTCAGCCCTTCATCCAAATCTGGCTCAGCTTGCTCAAACCAGGTCGAAATTTCTTCGAGCTCCTTGAATGCATGTGCAACATCCACGTCTGATTTCTTTTTTGCCATAGAGTCAGGATAGATCAGGAGATCACAGAATTCACCTTACCATCTTTGAATTGAATCGACACGCACTCACCTGATGCCATAGCGATAGCAGAAGAACGAACCATCCCCTCTCCATTTCTCACAATGGCATACCCTCGCTTGAGTACCGCCTCGGGTTGGTGACCGCGAATCAATCGATCCAGCGCATCAAGCCGTTCGCGCGACGTTTGAAACAAACGCTCAAACGATGTCTCGATCCGTTCAGTCACATGCGTAAAACGAAACCGACACTGACTAAGCCAAGCATCCGTTCGCAGCATGACGTGCTCAACACGACGTTTCGCGGCGTCTATCCAACGTCCGAGGTCGCTATTCACCGCGTTCTGCAATGTCGCGAGCTCATACTGTACGTCCATACGATCCGGTACGAGACGACGCGCGCAATCGGTCGGCGTCGAACCACGTACATCAGCTGCTTCTTCAGCGAGTGTCAGATCACGCTCGTGACCAATGCCGACCAAGGTTGGAACACGCGAAGAAAAAAGAGCTCGCACCACACGTTCATCATTGAAGGCCATGAGCTCTTCGAGCGAACCACCACCGCGCGTGAGCACCAACGCGTCGTAGCCACGCTCTCCATGAAGTTGCTGCACCGTTTGAATGGCGGCAACGATTTGCGTCGGAGCTTGATCACCCTGAACCATCACATGATAGAGATCGATTTCGAGCCCACCCCAACGCTCAGACACAATGCGCACGAAGTCTCCATAGGCTGCACTTTCACGAGATGCCACAAGAGCGATCCGTCGCGGAAAGCGCACAAGTGATCGCTTACGCGTTTTTTCAAATAATCCTTCTTTTTCAAGTTTGACACGTAAGAGCTGTAGCGCCTTTTGGAGCGCACCTTCACCGATCAGCTCCACGCGATCTGCAGAAAACGAAAACTTTCCATACTTTGGATAAATACGCGGCCAACCATACAAACGCACACGCATTCCATCCTGAACGGGAACATTGAGTTTTGCTGCCGGCATAAATACACCCACCAGTCCCCCTTCGTCTTTCAGATCAAAATTCACCCACTGGCCTTGCGAACAACGGTAGGACGTCACCTCCCCTTCAAGCGCCACTTGCTGACTATCCCAAATCGCTTTGAACGTGTCGTTCAAATACGCAATGAAGGCCGAGACGGTCATGATATGCATATTTAGAGATGGACCTTGGGCAAGATAGGACGATAGTGATCGGTTTGTACACCACGCATCGTCGGCCCAAACGCGCGCGGCAAAAGCTCCCGAATCGTTCCTACAACAATCTTTTCTTTTCTCGTGTCGCTACAAATCACGATAAAATCTCGATCAATAAGATCTGCAAACTCATAGAGTGATTGACGACAAGCCCCACAGGGGGTTGCAGGTTCCATAACGGGACCCTGCATCGTAGATGCAATCACGGCGATCGCCTCAATCGCTCGATCATTGACGGTGTTCAGATTGGCTAATGCCGCTCGTTCTGCGCATAGTGTCGCGTGAGGCGAGGCATTTTCCAAGTTGGTTCCATGGTAGGTGCGCTTATTCATCGTCCGAATGGCCGCACCGACATGGAATCCCGAATAGGGTGCATAGGCATTCGCCATAACTCGTTCCGCTTCATCCAACAGGAACTGGTCTTCCAATACGAGATCTTGAAAACGAATGGGCTGCATACGATGGATTCATAGGGTAACACACGGGATTCCTTGACCAAAGGCATTATATTTTGATACAAAGTTGCCCGTTAGGAAGTTGCGCGTCTTCCTCACACAACCGGACAGACCGGTGCAACAGGGCAATAACGCGTTGTAGGAGCGAGAGAGCGATGAAGCGCATGGGCAAGGGCAAGGGCGGCAAGGGTCTGGGCACGAAGGCGTTCGCGAGCGAGTCGCGCCTCGAGCAGGTGAAGTGGCGCATCGTCGGCGCCATCACCGCGATCAAGACGGACACGCCGATCAACGAGGCGACGGCGAGCAAGATGGTCCGGATCGAGGAGGGCCACATCTCGATCGCGGCGCCCGCCACCATCGAGACGGCGGTTCAGCAGGCGGTGAAGAGCATCGAGACCCGTGGGGTGACCGTCGGGCTCAACAACCGACGGATCGTCAGCCCGCCCGACCGCGACACGCACGTCGCGCAGCGCAGCGTCCGCGCCTCGCGGTCGCCGGCTCCGCCGGCGACCGCGCACTCGAAGGCCACCGCGATCCGCACCTCCGCCGCCTGAACAGCAACCCCACCCAGGAGGGACACTCCCTCCGACCGCGACGAACTCTCGCCGCGGAGACACGCATCCACAACAGCTTCGCGTGCAGCGCGCCCCACCGGTTCTCCCCGGGCGGGGCGTCTGCCTTTTTAAAGAGACGTGTGATAAGAAATTATTTTGTCGCACGCTCAAACACAAGCTCTTTTCCCCCTTCAATGTCAGCACGTAACGACTCATCCGAAATGTTCGCCAAACTTTGCAAACGCGCTGATAATGCATTCCCCTCCTCCCGTGCTGGCTGACTTTGCACAATGCTGAGTGGCACCGGTTTGAACTTAATAGTGCTCGATGAAATCGCAAACTCAATGGCAAGTCCTTGCTGTGTTTCTTTTGACCAATCTTGATCAAAGATAAAATTTCCGAGCGACCAAAGAATTGGCTTACCTTTATACGAAGAAATTCCCTGCACCCAGTGTGGATGACCACCGATCACCACATCAACCCCCTGGTCAATCAGCCAATGCGCCAGTGTGACATTCTGCGCATCTGGACGATCACGATATTCATTCCCCCAATGGAGATAAGCAAAAACCAGATCGCTGTCTTGTTTTGCCTGCGTAATCGCTTGAGCAGCCCACGCCTGATCAACGGGATTATCCGTATTATTCCATCCCAAAAATGCGAGCCGCTGCCCCTTTACTGTGGTCGTAGCGAGCGCAATCAATCCATCGTCTACCTGGTGACCAAACACCAGAAATCCCTCCTTTCGCATACGAGACACGGAATCTTTATAGCCTTCCGCCCCCTGATCAAGCGCATGATTATTCGCTTGTGAAAACGCGTCCCAGCCTTGCGCTTTCAATAACGGCAACCAGGACGGATCAAATTGAAAATCAATGGATTTCACCGGAGGACGACGTTCTGGCGTGACAGAACCCTCCATATTGGCAAGTGCAACATCAAAACTCGAGACCCAATGTTCGGGAAGCTTGCGGAATGGATACAACGGATCGCCTGATTTTTTTGTACGCCCTGCTACATTTCGATCCAGCATTATGTCACCAACGACGAGCAACGAGACGAGATCTTCTTCCTGGTGCATTGTGGTATTTGGCGTGGTCGTAGTCGCTGACGTGGCAGCGGGTTGTGGAACCGTTACAACCGCAACTGACGTGGAAACATGGGCTGGAACAGAATTCGTGACTACAGGTGGCACGTACATCTGATCGATCCGCTGCATAGATCGCCAAACAATGATCACGACCGTCAAAGCAACCAACAGACCAATCAACAACAAGAGACTACGCGTTTTTTTCGTCATAATAACAAATTATTTCTTGGGGAGGAGCACCAGGGCCACCTTATCCCCATTTGGTACATCACCATCATTCCAATCGTGAATCGCGTTTAAAAACAGACTTGCCCCATACACATACTCTTTACCTTTGCGTGTACCTGGATCGTTCGTGATGATGCGTCCATCACTCAGATACCCCTTCACAACCACCATATGATACGGTGGACCACCATTGCGGAAGTTGGGATTCTTGAGCGCCTTGCCTGATGCTGGAATAATCACGGGATAGCCATTTGCGACTGCATTCTTGATCTGATCGATACTCGTGACGGATGTGAGACGCGTACGTAATCCATAGCGATTGCGAGCAATGTCAGCAATACGTGACAGCGTCACGTCCGGTGGATCGCCTTGTCTTGTTTCGTAATCAACTAGATCAAGAATCAAACGATCTGATTCATCTGGTGAGAAATCTGTACTGCGGCCATTCAAGAAATTCACCGTCATCAAGAGTGACGCTTCTTCACAGGCTTCTTGATACGGCATGTCCCAATTTTGCTTTGGGGCCTGTAGCATGAACGGAACGGCAAGATTCATTTCTACTGGTCGCGGGCCAGAAAATTCGAACGGATCTGTGACAGCAACCGTGGTGGTCGCGGGCACGGGCTTCGGAGGCTTGGCAGGACTGCGCGTCGTTGTAGCCACTCCCCCAGCTGTCGTGGTCGAAGCAGAAGCCGGACGCGGCAGTGTCGTTGAAGTCGGAGACGTAAACGGCGTCGCGACGGGAATCGCTGGACGCTGCAACGCTTCGACCCAGGGACGCCACGTACCACGCGAGGCATAGGCTATCGCAGCACTCAGCATCAAACCTATTACAAGCATGGCGACAATCCCACGTATTCGCATAGTGATTTCAGAGTACTTCAATCCCATCTCACCCACAACCCAGGCCACTTCACATAGAACACATCGAACTGTGACTTGAACTGGGAAAAACCTTTCCAGGAACTTGGACTTCCTTTGCTCCAGAATCCATCAAACTCAAGCACACGACACCCACGACTCTGCGCAATCCGAAAACAATCATCTACCAATCCAAACGCCGCCGACGTCTGCTGACCGCGAGGCGTAATGAATGAGGTGACATGAAACGTTTGTTGGATTTCTGGAATCCAGAGAGACGCAAACCCCGCAATAATCTCCTTCGTATCACGATGACGCGCCACACGCAGTGTCAGTCGATCGCCGTGACCGCTACATTTTCTACGCACCTCTTCGCTAAACACAGAAATCAAACTCTTACGCTTACCACATGTTTCAAAGGCTTGAACGTAGGTTGTTACATCAGCGTCCACGATTTCGTAGACCGTTTGCTTGAACCATTTCTCACGATGGCGCTTGGCATGATCAGACCAGTTGAGGTGATACGGACCCTCTGCCGGTATCAAAGAGAAGCCCGTTAACGATCGATTTCCGGGAAATGGACAACGATACCAACCAACCGGGTTCTTTGGAACACGAGCGATCGGCTGCCAAAAGGTCAAGCGTGCTCCACCCGGCCGCTTTCCAACGGCAGGATCCACATCGCCCGTATAAAAATCAAACGTCATTCCAGGGAGTTTCTTGCGCACACCCCATACTCCCCCTGAACAAATAGCCATATAGCGCTCACCCTGACCAGCGTATTCTCTCTGCACATATTCAGAACAGGTCATCTCGTGGTGATAGGCGGCAGGGAGCGGATCACCAACCGTCCCACAGCCGAAGGGACGAAAGAGCGCCACAGCACTATGCTTGTAGGTCCAGCGCTTCGTGAGCGCACACAACGGTTTCAAAATATCCAACGCGCCTGACTCGAGATAGGCGTTATACAAGATTGCTCCATGTGGACGGAGACGACGAAGCACTTCTTGGATGAACGCCAGATCCTTTGCCGGTTCCGCGACCTTCAATCCATTAAACATGTCGAGAATCACGAGGTCATATTGGCCCTGAAGGGTAGGCACGATCTCTCGCGCATCACCAATCCGAATCTCTGGAACACGCTTTCCTTGTAAGTGCCCAAAACGCTTGGCTAAATCCACCATCACCGGATCAAGCTCCACCACTGTCATGGATGCCTGCGGAAAACGCTTGGCATACAAGCGCAACGTTTCACCCGGTCCAAATCCCAACATTAAAATGCGTTTTACATTGAGATCTTCTGGCAAACGCGTGAAGGCCTGCCGCCACAGGCCATTCAGATAGGCATTTGCCTGACCGTTTCCGCCACACATCACACTCCATTGACCCAACAGTCGCGTACACGAAATTGGTCCGTTGATCTCGGACGGAATCACGAATTGCTCATACCACCAACTCATACCTTTACGTAGAGGTAGATTCCGTCGTCCGTTTTAACCGGCGTCCAACCAGGAAGAGTACATAGCAAACACACCACCCGCGCGCCCGAAGGTAGCTCTTTCGCGCACTTATCAGCTACACGCGCCATATAGGGCGGGAGCCCATAGACAAACACGACATTCACGTCATTCAATGGCGCATCCCAAAACGAACGCCATTCAAAACGCGCATTTACATGACCAAAACGCTTGGCCCATGATCTTGCTCGCCACACCTGCCAAGGATCAATTTCATACCCAATCGCCTCGGTGACATCTCGTTTTGCGGCAGCAAAGATGAGTCGTCCATCGCCTGAGCCAAGATCCACCACCTTATCGCCGCGGGTAAATGCTGCAAGATCACACATCGCTTCAACCAAGCGATCGCTGGTTGGCACGTACGGAGGCCCACCGAACAACGTAGGCAAAAGTCCGTATCGAAAAGCGGTGAGCCCAACCAATCCTGCTGTAAGAAGCACAAGGACGAGAAGAACCCACCACCCAAGGACAACCATATCTGCAGTATGCCTATTCCATCACACTCACCTACTCCTGCACCGTCACAGACAACATTTTCACCGTTTCGTTTGGACGATCATTGTAGTCACGCGGCATGGCTGCAATTTTCTTGGCGACGTCCAATCCTTCCACTACGCGCCCGAAGATCGAATAGTCTGGTGGAAGTGGGTAGTCGGCCACCATGATAAAGAACTGAGAACCATTCGTGTTACGACCTGCGTTCGCCATGGCGAGCACACCATCCGCGTAGTAAGGCGCATTAAATTGCTGCCCCTGCATATTGAATTCTTTTTCTGGCAGGTTCGTCACATCATCGTTTTCAAACTTATAACCTGGACCGCCCATGCCCGTGCCGGTTGGATCTCCACCCTGAACCATGAATCCAGGGATCACACGATGGAAAATCGTGCCGTTGTAGAAGCCGGATTTTGTGAGCGACAAAAAGTTAGAAGCAGCACGTGGACCCTTGGTGTGGTCGAGCTCAATCAACATGTCCCCTTGAGTCGTTTTAATACAGATACGCTTTTTATCAACCTGATCGGCTGGCAAAATCCCTGGAAACACAAGTTTCGTGGAAGAAGACATAGTGGAAGGTGGAGTAGATGGACCGCAATTGAAGGGCTTAACAGGAGTTGGTGGATTTACAGTAACTGCAGGTGAGGCAGGCGCAGAATTCGCGCAGCCCGCACCTAACAACGTGACGGCCAATAAAGAAGCAAAGAGACGGCGTGACATACGCGACCCATCCTATACGAAAGTGTGTTTGAGATCCAATTCCTCCGTCTGCAGTTCGTGTGAAAGGTCTTCGTTACGCTCATTCCAAGCTCGAGCATACGAAGCTTGAGTTTCAAATGGCAACCAGGTCGCTCGCACAGCTACGCTCCGACCAAGACCAGCTCGTACTAAACGCTCAGCTACAACGCGGCAAGCTTGCGCTCCCGCAACCCGTGGATGCTTCGTATGAAGACCGACGGGAGAAATCGTAAGCGGCGTTCGAATATAGCTATCGAGATTGATGCGGCCGGAAGAACCAATGCGATGGGTCAGCCCCGCGCGCGTTTCTTCGCCTGCCGGATTAATACGCCAATTCGCTCCAGGAGCAACGGGTTCGCATATGCGCTGGATCTGTCGTCGAACCTCGTCGAGTGAGTGGCTATCCAAATGTTCAGCGCGGATTAGAACCAAGACAGGAGAGGAAGCAGACGGAACCACGGTCACTTCGTAGTCCGCACCTAACCAAAACCAGTCTTGATCTTGTGCACGTTTTTCTTCAAGTGTCTTGGCGAGCGTTCGTGCGAGGACCACGCTCTTAGGAAGAAGTTCTGCCGTTTCATCCGTCGCATAGCCTTGCACCGCGACCGGCTCGCGACTCATCGGCCCCTGTGCCCAACTTGGCAGCATCGCTTCAAAGGCGATGAACGGTTCAATCACGCCAGAAACGCCACAGCCCGCGAGCGTCTGCTTCACACGAGACGACACATCAAAATCAGCCGTCGAGGCCACCTCACCCGCCAAAAATAACACTCCCTTTCCGCCACAAGCACGAATATTCAAACGGGCTTCTGGGTCGCGCCGCAGATATTCTTCCACAACCGAAGTGACGACCAAGTCACAGGCTTGATCAGGATACCCTGGACCAAAGACCGTTGCGGCGGACATACCAAGGCCGCCACCTTAGCGGCCTAGCTGTCATCCGACAAATATTGCAACTCTGTGGTGTTGGTTGGTGGTTTTTTCTTGAATACAGTCGTTGATTTCGTAGAACCGGAAGTACCTGGTCTCCAGGCAGGCTTATTCCCAAAACGCGGCGCGTAGGTCGGACGGACAAACGGACGAGGGGCGGACGTCTCGCCATCCACGAATGGTTCTTCCCATGAACCCGTTTGCGATCCGTCGTCTGCTCCCCACTCCCACGGGCGTTTGGGGCGTTGTTGAGCAAACGCGGGACGATTCGTCGAATCAATCAGCTCAACTCGATCAAACAACCGAGGCGGAACCTCTTCAACAAACGCACTCATTTGGTTAAACGCCAGCGACTCATAGCCCATCGTCATGGGATAACTCAAAATCAAGTGACGACGCGCACGTGTCACGGCGACATAAAATAAACGACGCTCTTCTTCCATACCACCTTCTTCTGTCATGGCACGACGATTTGGGAAGGCTGTATCGGCGAGGTGAATAATAAACACGGCGTCCCACTCAAGACCCTTCGCTTGGTGAATCGTCGAGAGAATGACGCGTTCTTGATTTGGATCAACGGTCTCGCCCTTTCTTTTACCCATGACCTCATCGTAGAGCGCGATATCCCCCAAAAAGAGTGAGACGTCTTCATAGCTCTCCGCAAAACGCGCGAGTTGCTCAAGGTCTTCTACGCGATCACGCCAGTTAGGATATTCCCGCTCAAGCAGACTACGATACGGAGAATCCAATACGGCACGGATCATACCGGATGGCAGCGGCGAACGCAGCACAATCGCCTCACCCAATTCTGCGAATTCTTGCCAGCCGACTTTGCCACGCGAAGACAATGACAACATGTCCGTTGACTTCACCGCCGCATCTAACGAACCAAGTTGCATGGCGCGCTTCGCGAGCACACCCGCTGTCGCCGCTCCGATCCCCGTCTGCAACCCCAACACTCGCAACCAGGCGATCTCATCCACCGGATTCGCCGATACACGCAAAAACGCAATCACATCTTTGATATGGGCTCGTTCAAAAAACTTTTGCCCACCACGATACTCATAGGGGATATCACGCTTCATGAGTTCAAATTCGAGCGTTTGCGAATGCGCACTTGAGCGAAACAACACGGCCATATTCGCGAGCGCCGTCCCTTCGGCACGTAACTTCAGAATCTGATCTGCTACGTAGCGGGCTTCTTGAGCCGCCGACGTACATGGCACAAGGCGCGGCTTTGGACCGGACGTACGCATCGCCACCAACTCCTTCTCGAACTTGTCGACATTGTGACTCAACGATTCGTTTGCAAGTTCCAGGACTTCCGGTACGGAGCGATAGTTCGTGAGCAACTTGAACATCTTTGCATCGGGCCACTGCTTCGGAAACGACAAAATATTTTGTACATCCGCCCCGCGAAACGCGTAGATCGATTGCGCGTCATCGCCAACCACCAACACATTTTTATGAATCTTTCCAAAACCTTGAACAATGCGAGCTTGAATCGCATTCGTATCTTGATATTCATCGACCAACACGTATTTAAACATCTGCGAAAAACCATTCCCCAACAACGGATCTTCGACCGCGAGCGCCATCAGTGAAAGAAGATCATCAAAATCAACCGCGTTTGAGGCTTTCTTACGCTCCTGATACTTGGCCGCAATCAACGTTACATCTTCTGCGAACTGCACAAAGTGTGGATGCTTGGCTTTGAGCACCTGTTCGATAGCTTGCTGCGTGTTGCGTGCGTAGGAAATAATACTTTCCGTCACAGACACCGATGGAAAGCGGCGTGCCTTGGGATCAATCGATAGATCCTTCATGACGGCTTTCACAAGATCTCCGGCATCGTCTGCGTCCAGAATAGTAAAGTTCTGCTGATAGCCTAGTTGGTACGCACACGAACGCAGCAAACGACTCGCAACGGAGTGAAACGTCCCACCCCAGATCCGTGCAGCCTGATTCCCCACCAACCCACCCACTCGCTGCAACATTTCTTTGGCCGCTTTGTTCGTAAACGTCAGCAACAGGATGGAGGAAGGATCGACTCCTTGCTCCAAGAGATACGCGACGCGATAGGTAATCGTGCGGGTTTTCCCGGAACCAGCCCCCGCCAACACCAAACAAGCACCGTCACCATGGAGCACAACGTCAAGCTGCTCTTGGTTGAGCTCGCGATGGTAATCAATTCCTCCTTTGAGAGGCCCTGGAACCGGATTCGAGAGAACAAAGGTAGACATCGAAGCATAGGGTAGCACACCGGAAATCCGCTGAGTGTAAACGGGGAACCTTACAGAAAAAAGCGTAATTTATAGCCAAATTACTTGGGTTTCTTGACATTTTTATTAAATTATGGTATACTATCTCGTTCTGAAGATCGGGGTAGAGCAGCAATGCTACACTTGCGATCTTTGGGGAACTAGGGCCTGAGCCACAAACTCTGCCCGAAGGAGTCACGCTCCTTAGACCCCAATACACACGAGAAATCGACGAGCTGGCGATCACGTGGATCACCAGTATCGTTTGATAGAAGCGCTAGGCCAGATGCTGGCCGGCACCACAGGTGCCAGCGCGCTGGCCCGAAACGTCTGCGAAACCCAATGATCTGGAGGACCCTGATGAACCACATGACCACGACGACCCGCTCGCTCTCGCTCGCCATCGCGCTCGCGCTCGGCCTCGCCGGCTGCGGCAAGAAGGAGATGGACGTCAACGTCCGCTCCGTCCGCATGCCCGCGCCCGTCATCAACGTGCCGAACGCTCCGGCGCCGAACGTCAACGTCGCGGCGCCGGCGGTCACGGTCACGCCGACGATCACCGCGGCGGTGCAGCTCCCGTCGGGCACCTTCGTGTGCCCCTCGCCGAGCACCCCCGGCGACTGCGACGGCGACGGCATCCTCGACCCCTCCGACCAGTGCTTCAACGTGCAGCAGGGTGCCAACGCCGATCCGGCGCGCCCCGGCTGCCCGCTGACGCTGATCGACGCGGGCATGGGCGACGCCAGCGCCGACGCCGCGAACCCCACCGACGCCTCGGCCGACGTGGTGGACGCGGCGGTCGACGCGGCCGACGACGCACAGGACGCGGCGGTGACGGCCGACGCCGCGACCAACGCCCCCGAGGCCGCGGTCGTCGACGCACCGGTCGCCGTGCAGCCGCCGACCCTGCCGCCCACCGTGGGCGTGCAGACGGTGCCGCCGCCGGTCACGAGCCTCCCCGGCTACGAGCTCGGCCCGGCCATCCAGGCGCGGGTGAACCTGACGGTGGCACGCGCCTTCTGCGGGATCACCGCGGTGCAGGTGCGCGACGGGCAGCGCGCGGCGCCCGACGCGCCGTGCGCGCAGGGCGAGATGGGCTGCTGGCGCCGAGTGAGCTCGGAGCAGGTGAAGACCTGCGCCCAGAGCCACGACGCGCCCGGCTGCATCCGCGGCGACGGCACGGCGTGGGGCTGCAGCGGCAACGCGACGCAGCCCAACGCCTGGGTGTTCCGCTGCGGCGCGGGCGTGCCGGTCTGCACCGTCGACGGCCTCGCCACGGCCGCGGGGGTGACCCCGACCCGCTGATCCGCCCCTCCGGCCGGGGCCCTTATCACACGCATTAAGCGGTTGTGGTGGGGGCTCACGGCGCTCCCCCACTCGTGTGACAAGGTCAACTTGCGAAGCAACCGCTTCGACACGCGCCCGGCGGCTCCACATCTGTGAGCCCCGGGCGTTCGTCGTTTTTACAGACATGTTGAAAATTTTTACTAAAGCATCACGTTTATATTCCAGCCTAAAACTCGTTAATTTTTGACTCATCCGCTAGACTATGGGCGGGTTCAAACCGGGCTTCTCTTTCTTCATGCTACCGGCTAGAACCAAAAATTCGAGACAGTTAACCTCAACCGTACAAGGACAAGGAGCAGGAAGCTGATGAGCGACCCGACCGGCCCCCCCCCGAACAATGCAGACGATCTCTTCGACCTCGGAGCCATCCTAGCGGCAGATGAGGAACCGTCGGGAGTCCAAGGATTCCCCTCGCAACCGCCGCCTCCCGCAGAGACGGCCATCCGGCGCATCGATATCGGTCCACTGAAGGATGCGATCGATGCTGAGCAACGGCCCAAGGGGTCCGAGGTGCTCAGCACCAAGCCTCCAGGCGCACAGATCGACGATCCATCGGCCGCGCCCAGCCAGGGCCTCCCCGGCGGCTACCCTCTCGGAACAAGATCTAGCCGCCCTACCGAGCTCGAGTTCGGTCAGGGAGGCGCGCAAAGGCCTGAAGCAAGGCCCGCTGCTAGGGGTCTCAGCATCTACCGAGCCGACACGCCACTCGCGACGCCGGCACAGATCGCGGAAGCGCTCCGTGCAGCGGAACCCGATGAACGTCCGACCGCACGACCCGAGGACTACACCGCGAGAGACGACGAGATCGCTCAAGCCGCTCGCGAAGCCGAAGCCGCTCTGGCTGAGGCACGCCGTGCATCCGACCCCGCGCACAAAACTCCTCCGCGAGAACTACCGCCCTGGGTCAACACACTCGGCGGGCTCGCCGGAGACGCATCACCCCCGGAAGCGGACCAGCCCACCTCTCCACGGGTCCCGATGCTGCTACCGCCGCCCCCGGCGGCGCCGGCACCGGACACACCCGCTGCAGCCACACCGCAGCCGGTACCCGTGAAGACCTCACGCCTCCTCGACGTCACCTGCTTCCTGCTCGCCTGGGGCCTCGTCTGGCTCTCCCGGCAGCCCCGCAGGCGACTCGTCGCAGGTCTCGCCCTCCTCGCTACGGTCATCACAATCGTCGTCCTCATCATCCAGGGCATCCTGGACTGGTACTGGTACTGACGGTCACCCGCCTTCAGACATGCGCGCGACGGACGCGCACGTCTCCCAACCTTCCGCCTCCTCTTGGTCCGTCAGCTCATGCCAGGGGGAGGTTAAGGCACCCTTTACTTGCTCAACCCTTTCAATATTGATAGATTTTGCGAGCTTTAAGATTCATTTTTGTGTCGGGCTATAGCGCAGTTGGTAGCGCGCTTCGTTCGGGACGAAGAGGCCGGGAGTTCGAGTCTCCCTAGCCCGACAGAAGAATGAATCCAAGCCTTCAACACGCACTCCAAATCTGATACGTTGCATCTTGCGCAACAAGTTGCGGTGTAAGACCGGCTTTGTTTAAAAAACGCTTCACCGGAATCGTTCCTTGAACCACAAACGTGATCATCCCTCCTGGCAGCAGATGTTCTTTGGCATGAGAAATAATATTTTCCAATACTTCTGTCGTTTGTTGTGCGCCTCGGTGTACCGGTGGATTACTCACAATTACATCGTACTTCGCTGTCTTTGGGAGGGCGTTCCACGCGTCTCCCCAAAATGTTTTTGCCCCTGATACGTTTTGCTCTGTAGCATGTACAGCGAACGCATTCACGTCCACTGCATCAATGGAAACACTTGGTGTTCGTTGTTGAATAGCTCGAGCCAATACCCCCGTTCCACATCCCATATCGAGAACGCGCGCGCCCTGAACGCAGGCTGGAAGATGCTCAAGCAACAATCGTGTTCCTGGATCAGCCTGACCATGTGCAAACATCCCTGGATACGAAATAAACGAGAGCCTCTCTCCCTGGAGCTCCCAGGAAGAGTGTTTTTCCCAATCCGCTTGTTTCGCTCTCAGTCCATCCACCACCCCCGAACGAGAAGCTATGACCACCCGCTCACGATGTTTATAGAGCAAAACCTCCGGCCGCTCGAACCAAGGGGCGAGATGATCCTGGATCGACTTCATCCCCTCTTGGTTGGAGCCATACACATACAACGCGCCACCTGGATTGAGACGTGAGGCAGCCACCTTAAGAGCCATCGTCACAAGATCACGAATGACAGGAAGACGCACAATAACCACGTCAAAAACATCACGCTCTGGCCATGTGACAACGCTTCGCTCCGACCAGATCCAACTCCACTCAATCACCACACATCCTTGAGCACGCAGCACGTCACCTACTAATCCGGAATCAGGCTGCACCAATAACACACGCCCCTTCAGTGGACGTTCCTTGAGCGCTAAAAGCAGGATATCCCCTGAATCCGTGAATTCCATAGCCTACTCGTGACGATGCTCGCCGCTCGTCAGCTCCTCTTGTCCAACTTGCCGCTTTTGGAAAAACCAAGCTGTTAATAAAGCGGTGATCGGCACCGTGAAGACCAAGCCGATCGTGCCAGATAACGAACGAATGACCTCATCCACAACGCTATCGAAGTTGATAAATTTGAGCCACGATCCACCGAATTGCGTATAGAGCAAAAGCGTTGAAAGTGACCCACCAACATAGGCATAGACTAGCGTGTTGGCCAGTGCGCTCATATGATCGTTCCCAATGGTCATCCCCGCCTGAAACAACTGGCGGAAGCTCAGACGCGGATTCGCCCGTTTCACTTCAGCAATCCCAGAAGCGATCGAAACGGCTACGTCCTCTACCACACCCGCCGAAGCGATGATGATACCGGCAAAGAGCAATCCTCTTGGGTTCAAACTTGGATTCTTCTCAAAAAATAAACGGTCTTCTTCGGTGGACAATCCATTTAGATGTGCCCAATCAGCGAATACCAATGAAATGAAGTAGGCAACCAACGCGCCACCCATCGTTCCGATCGCTGTCACATACGTCTTTTTATTCCATCCAATCGACAGACCGCCAGATACAAGCGTAAAGATACCGCTCAAAATAATCGCCACCGGAATCGGGTTTACGCCTCGCAAGAACGCTGGAATCAAAACATAGCCAATCAGTGCGATCGAAATGAGAATCGAGATTGCGACCTTCAACCCCTGCCAACCAGCGAGCAATACCAAAACTAAGACGAACAACACCAAGAGCCAGATCATGGCTGCGCGACGATCATAGCCTTCGATATAAAACATCTGACCCGTATCCGCCGATGACTGGATAAATACTACGACTTTGTCACCAAGACGGGGCTGAATCCCATACGGATTCGACCCAACATCATTCACAATCTCTCGCGTCTGCCCATCAAGCGCTCCAGACAAGAATCGAATCACATACGACTCCACCTGACGCGCCCCGTTCAACGTTGGTTCTTCGTTACGTTTTACCTCTTCAATAATTGCCCGTTCATAGATCCCGTCACGGCCGCCTTCCCCTGTTTCAACAACGGCCGCCGTACTGGTGACCGCTCTTGCTGTAACAACGGATGGCGTACTTGTTGTAGTAGTCGTTTGTGCTCGCGCCGGAGCGCCAAACAATCCAGCACCAAATAAGAGCGCTGACACGATCACGAGTGCCGTAAAAAAGCGTTTCATAGATTCATTCCAGCTTAGCGGATTTTCCCCTCCCACGGAAACGGTCGGTGGTAGATCGTTTCCGTTCTTGCATAGTCGACGAGCCACTCCATCAGTTTTGCCGTGGCGCGGACGTCGTTTTCGTTGTAGTTCACCAAGGCTTGCAAGATGTTTGGATCTTTCTCTTGTAGCCAATGCTCATATGCCCCGACGGAATCAGCGCCGTGCGATACCTCCCCGCTCCAAGTGGCACCAACGAGCTTGCCGATATTCTTGAGACTATACACATACAAAGGAAACACAGCGTGATCCTTGATGAGTTCGTTTAAATCCACCATCGCAGCCTGAAAACGCTGCAAGCCTTCGTGATCCTCTGTCTCGTAACGCTTTGCCAAGATACCCAGGCGCTCCTGCTCATACATCGAGTAATGATAGACCACGAACTCTTCTGGCAACGTTTTTGTCCAGCGCAAAAAACTCATCCAGAGACGCTTCTCATCACCCAAACGTTTGGCGACAAACGAAACGTACTTCTCTTCGCCTCGTCGTTTGTCACGCACCAAACAACCAAACAGATAATCCACATCTGTCGGCGGATGACTTTCAATATCAAAGTGAATTTCGTAAGGCGCTTCAGAGGGCGTAAAGGGTGCACGTACGATCACCGCATCTTCTTCAAGGCTGCGGGCTTGGCGTTGGATCGATTGAAGTGACTTGAGCGTGAGTCGTGGATCAGCCCCTGAAAATTGAACTGGATCCATCGCGGCCGCTTGATCAACCGACAAAATCCCTACATCGCGCAGCGCAGCACGCTGACGACGGTTCACCTGAAACAGAAGAGCGATGTCGCCCGTCCGTTCAGCCAATTCCAAGCAATATGTTCCCCACGGCGAAATATCGAGACAGGCTTTACGCAAGGTCGGCTCTGGACACTCCCCACCGCGAATGCGCGCGAGCTCATCTATCACTTCCTTTACTTCAGTCTCTGACTCACGTGGATCGCTCAAGAGCAAATTCGCATCTGGGCCCAATACATAGGCCTCCGAAGGCATGACGCCTTGAATCTTAGAAAGGAGATGGGCCTGCCAACCCACATGCAAGTGGTCCTCCTTTCGCAAGACATGACGACGCTTCACAAGCACCGGCATGTACGACCAGTCACCAAAGACGCTCGGTTGATCCTTGCGAACAAGCAACGTCGGATGACCAACCACAGCTTCGTACAAGAGACTGCCGCCATAAATCGCTTGCGCCCCTTTCTGCATCAAAGCGAGTGTGTTCAGAGCCAGCGCTTCTTCATCTTTTCCTTGGTCCACTTTTGATAAGCGCCCATAGACCTTGCGAGCAATTTCCGCCTCTTTCACAAGCTTACCCCGCATGAGCTCTTCACGCGCTTCCATACCCGGCTGCTTAAACGTAGTGTCCTCATGAATCTCCCAATACGGCCAATGAGGACATTGAAGATATCGCAATAGGTCTCGATCAGAGAGCGGTGGAAGTGGCTGAAGCATCTTACGCATCATAGCAGTCACGAGATGAGGCAGCGAAGCAAGGGTGAGCTGAAGAACACAAAGGAGGGCCGAAGCCCTCCTGCTGTGAACGAAGTTCTTATTTCGTTTCCTTGTGCGCCTGATGTGCTTTGCAGTGCGCGCAGAACTTATTCAATTCAAGACGAGCTTTGATCGTCTTCTTGTTCTTCGTAGATTGGTAGTTGACCTTCTGACAGACTGTGCAGGCCAACTTGATCAAATAGTCTTGAGACATACGTTTTTGATGGGGGTGAGGATACGCAGAAAACCAGTTTTTGGCAAGTTTTCACGATGGAGCCGAAGACCGGGCTTGAACCGGTGACCTGCGGTTTACAAAACCGCTGCTCTACCAACTGA
>CAZENZ010000013.1:0-20394 GCA_964513705.1 uncultured Gammaproteobacteria bacterium | reverse complement strand
TGGAATCGCCCATGGCCACCATGTGGCGCATGAGCTTTTCCATGAGCTCGCCGATCGGATCGATCACGGCCGTCTCATACCCACTCTTCTTCAACGCTTCGGTGTATTCGCGCATGTCGGCCCACTTTTCGATATGAGCCACGTCGAGCTTGATGCCGCGAAGGCCGAAATATTTGGAACCGTTCTCGCAGTCTGCCATGAGCGGCTTTGGAGCCGTCGAAGCGAACGTCGATTTACCCACTCCGCCCTCGCCGTACACGAGCATAACGACAGGCGGCTTCACGGAGGGATCCCCCGTATTGATGATTTTCAGCATAGATATGTGTCCTCTGAATGAATGGAATAAGTCCTCGCCGGATTACCGCCGGCGCGGTTCGACCTTTAGGCAAGGCCGCCATTCATCCGAGAAGCGCCAAAAAGCAAAACTCCCTGGCTTTTGACCAGAGAGTTTTGGCTGAAAATGGGAGTTTCGAGCGACTGTGGAGCGTTGGTACTAACGCTTGGACCACTGTGGGGCACGGCGGGCCTTCTTAAGACCGAACTTCTTACGTTCCTTGGCACGTGGATCACGTGTGAGGTTACCAAGCTTCTTCAAAGTCTTGCGCCAGACTGGGTTGAGCTCGATGAGCGCACGAGACAATCCGAGGCGAACTGATTCAGCCTGACCGCGCACACCTCCCCCTTCCGCTTCAGCCGCGATATCCACCGCACCTTCCAATCCAACCGCCTTCAGTGTGTCAGTGATCAAGTTGCGAAGCTCAAGAGGGCCAAAGTAGTCATTTAATGCACGGCCATTGACCGTGATCTGACCATTCCCCTTCTTGAACAGACGCACCTTTGAAATAGAGGTCTTGCGACGACCAAGTCCATAGATGTATTCGCCGGTTGGAGCGACGAGCTCAACCTTGGTCTCTTCAGCCGCTTTGACTGGAGCCTTCTTGGCACGTGGAGCGCGAGGCGCTTTTGGTTTGACTTCTGTCGTTTCCATAGAGATTAGGCAATAACGAGACGCTTCAGACGATCGCTCTGCGTGCGATTCTTCGGCAACATGTATTTAACCGCGTGGCGGAGCACTTCACCTGGTCGTTCTGCCTGAAGCTTCGCAACTGGCAAACGCTTAATACCACTTGGACGGTTTGATGAACGGAACAAGACTTTTTGTGCCATCTTCTTTCCGGTATACACAAGCTTATCTGCATTTTTGACGTGAACAACAGCACCAGAATCAATGTGTGGTGTGTAGTCTGGTTTGTTCTTTCCCATCAAGATTGCCGCGATCTGTGTCGCCAAACGACCGATAACCTTGCCAGTCGCATCAATCGTGACGATTTCGCGCGTCACCTTTTTGGCTGGAGCTTTTTTCGTAAGAGTAGACATAACTAGGAAACAAGTTGGATTTGAGCCATTTCAGCACCATCCCCCTTGCGAGAGCCGAGCTTAATAATACGCGTGTAGCCACCTGGACGCTTGGCGTAGCGTGGACCAAGCTCTTCCAAAACTTTATCCACGGCCGTTTCCGTCATGAGTACTTTCATGAGTTCACGGCGATTCATCAAAGACTTCACACGACCACGTGTGATGATCTTTTCCACCATTGGACGCACAGCCTTCGCCTTGGCGAGCGTGGTGTTAACGTGTTCGTAAAGGAGAACCGAAGTCGCCAAATTACGCAACAGCGCGCGGCGTGGTCCAGCCTTTCGATCTAGTGTTTTTCCTGTTCGACGATGTCGCATAATAAGTAGATATCAGATCTTGGTCTTAGGCAGCGTCCGTGTAGGACAACTCCTTCAAGACATTCACGTAATCATTGAGAATTCCCACCGACTGGTTGACCGCATCCACTGGGTCAATCGTGCCATCCGTCTCAACCTTTAGGACGAGCTTATCGTAGTCTGTTTTGTCACCGACACGAGTTGCCTCGACCTTGTAAGAAACGTTCACAATTGGGCTGTAGAGAGCGTCAACGGCGATAGTTCCAAGTTCGAGCTTCTCCTTGGCACGCTCTTCCGTTGGACGATAGCCACGACCCTTACCAATCCACACCTCCATGTCGAAACTTGCTGAGTTCTCGGTCAATGTCGCAATGTGCAAGTCTGGGTTCACGATCTCGACCAACGCGTCCTTTGAGAAATCAGCTGCCGTCACTGCGCGGTTCCCCTTCACCGAAAGGGAAAGCTTTACAGGCTCGTCGGAGAAGACCTTCGCTCGGAGAAGCTTGAGGTTCAAGATAATCTCGAGAATATCTTCTTTGACGTGTGGGGCGGTTGAAAACTCATGATCCACTCCCTTGATACGCACCGCAATCACAGCCGCACCGGACAAAGAAGACAGGAGCACGCGACGCAAGGCGTTACCAAGCGTTGTTCCATACCCTTGTGCGCAAGGCTCAACAACCAGCACCCCCTCATGTGGGCGATCGCTGCGCGTGAATTGAATTTTGTTGGGTAGCAAAAGGGGTTCCAACATAATGGGGAAAAAGGGGGATTATTGACGCGAATAGAACTCAACAATGAGCTTGACGTCGAATGGTTGCTGCAAATCCTGACCCGCTGGAGCGGCGGTTACCTGCGCGGCATATTCAGCCGAACGCACGGAGACCCAGGACGGCGTTTCCCGTTTCGCCAATCCCTCCTCGATCCCCTTCCACAACGCCTTCTGACGCTTGTTCTCACGCAGCGAGATTATATCACCAACACGTACACGATACGATGGGACATTCACCTTCTTCCCATTCACCATGAAGTGAGCGTGTGTCACAGCCTGACGAGCTGCAGCACGCGTCTTAGCGAAACCAGCGCGGTAGACCAAGTTATCCAAACGACGCTCCAAGAGAGACACCAATGTCTGACCAGAGTCGCCGCGCTTTGACACTGCCTCATCGAACAGGTTGCGGAACTGGCGCTCGCTCAACGCATAAATACGCTTCGCTTTCTGCTTTTCGCGGAGCTGCTTTCCGTAGTCCGTCAAACGAGTGCGGCCCGTTGGACCGTGCACACCTGGCGCATATGGGCGACGAGCCAACGCCTTGGCGTGGGCGGTGCGGTCGGAGAGAGGCGCTCCTTCGCGACGAGAATGTTTCGCCAAAATTTGTAACGTCTTCATAAAAGTATCTGTTCAGTGGGACGTTAGACGCGACGGGCGCGTGGAGGACGGCAACCGTTGTGTGGCACTGGGGTGATGTCCTTGATGGTAAGCACGTTCAATCCGTTGGCGTTCAAGGCGCGAAGCGCGCCTTCACGACCCTGACCTGGACCCGTGATATAGACGTTCACATCCTTCAAACCAACATCTTTAATCTTCTCAGTAAGATCACGCACGATGATCGAAGCGGCGTATGGCGTGGACTTTTTTGGACCACGGAACCCAGCCACACCAGCACTGCACCAGCCAAGAACGTTACCGTTCATGTCTGTCGCGGTGACAATTGTGTTGTTGTAGGTAGCCTGAATGAAGACCTTGCCCTGAGAAATTTGAGGGCGAGCTTTCTTACTGGTAGCCTTCTTGGATTTGGACTTAACGGTCTTGTCTGCCTTGGCGGACTTTTCCGCGGGCTCAGTAGAGGACGTCAAGTTCTTGGCTTCGTCGGACATAAGAGTCGTGAATGGCGAAGAGGATTATGTCTTTTCAAGTTTGCGCTTACCAGATCCCATCGTCTTACGGACGTTACCGCGAACGGTACGGGAGTTGGTAACAGTGCGCTGACCACGAACCGGGAGGTTCTTGATGTGGCGTGAACCGCGGTAGGAACCAATTTCCTTCAAGCGTTTGATGTGAGAGAGAACTTCGCGCTTCAAATCACCTTCGACGCGGTAGTTCTTTTCGACTTCGTCACGCAGCGTGTTAGCCTGCGCTTCTGTCAGATCCTTCACACGAATGTCTGGGGAGACGTTCGTCGCCGCCAGAATCTTTTTGACGGTCGCTGGACCAATTCCGTAGACGTAGGTCAGAGCGATTTCGATGCGCTTTGCGCTGGGGAGGGTAACACCTGCAATACGAGCCATAGCGAGTTAGCCTTGACGTTGCTTATGTTTAGGATTCTTCGGACAAATAACATGGACCCGGCCTTTTCGACGGATCACCTGACAATCGCGGCACATGGATTTCACAGAGGACCGTACCTTCATAAAATGTGTATTTCGTGGGCTATAATCTATAGGTGATTCGACCCTTTGTCAAATCGTAAGGCGTCATTTCTACCTGAACTTCGTCTCCTGGAGTGAGACGGATGCGGTTCAGACGCATTTTGCCTGAAAGATGGCACAGAATGACCTGGCCATTCTCTAGTTTTACACGGAACGTTGTTGCGGGAAGGTTTTCGATCACCTCGCCTTTCACCACTATGAAGTCGCGATTAGCGGCTGTTTGGTGAGCGGCCATAGGGAAAACGGGTCAACATGGGGAAGAATAAGAAGACAAATGATAAGAATTTAGCTAAAAATACAGGATTCGATGGCGGATGTCAAAGGGTAGCTGGGGATGATTTAGCCAAAAACCTAAGCTTTTGGTCCCGTTACGGCCGCCTTGATGCGCCGAACACCCGCAGAAACAGCCTCTTCCTTCTGAATCTTGAAGGAACCCAACTCCCCCGTATGCTCAACATGTGGGCCGCCACAGATTTCTTTGCTGAAGTAACCGCGTGCCTCATCCCCTACCGAGTAAACCTTAATCTTACCCCCGACCTGGGCGTACTTGTCTTCGAAATAGCCCAGAGCACCGGCGGATTTAGCCTCAGCGGTCGTCTGCTCGGCGCAGGTCACTGCGAGGTCTTTTTCGATCGCTTCATTTACCTGGCGTTCAACCTCGGCCAACTCTTCGTCCGTCATCTTTTGCGGATGCGAGAAATCAAAGCGTAAACGCTCTGCCGTGATATTCGAACCTTTTTGCTGAACGTGATCACCCAAGACATTTTTGAGGGCGCGATGCAGAAGGTGTGTCGCCGTATGCAGACGGGTCGTTTCAGCGGATTGATCCGCGAGACCACCCTTGAACGCTCCTGCCGAAGCCGTACGGGAAAGCTCTTGATGTTTCTTGAATTCAGCTTCGAAGGCATCGCGATCGACCTTCAAGCCCTTTTCCAAAGCGAACTCCTCGGTCAGCTCCCAAGGAAAACCATAACTTGAGAAGAGTAAAAACGCCTGTTCACCCGTGAGCGAACCGGCTTGGATCATTTTCTCGGCCTCGCGTAGGCCCTTTTCTAGCGTTTTCGAGAATTTCTCCTCTTCTTTTGCAAGTTCGAGGAGGATATGGTCGCGACGTTCCGCGAGTTCGGTGTAGTGATCAGAAAATGCTGCCAGCACGTTTTCGGCAACCGCTGGAATAAATTGAACCACCCCCAAGCGTCTTCCTTCACGAATGGCACGACGGAGCAACCGACGTACAACATAGCCCTGACCGACATTCGAAGGCACAACGCCACGCGGATCACCGATAATAAAGGTCGCGGCGCGCACATGGTCTGCGACGATACGGAAGGCCCGAGTTGTTATCGCATCGGCATCGTAGGTTTTTTGTGACAGCGCCTCGAGTTGATGGATAATCTGAGCGAGCGCATCTGTCTTGAAGACATCTGGCTCGTTATTCAATGCCGCTAGGATACGCTCGAGGCCGCCGCCAAAATCCACGTTTGGTTGAGGAAGCTTTTCGAACCCCGTCTCCGTCTTGCGATATTGCATGAAGACATTGTTACCGATTTCAAGGAAACGTCCGCAATCGCAGTTCACGTGACATGGCTCGTTCGCCCACTGGGATTGCTCATGAAGCTTTCGTTCGGCACCAAAGTCCCAGAACATCTCTGTATCTGGGCCACCTGGCTCTCCCACCGGCATCCTGGAGGGAACACCTGCGCGCGACCACCAGTTCTTTTTCTCTGGGAAAAAGAAAATTCTTTGCCCGGGAAGCATGCCGTCGCGTTCTGCGTCTTCACCAACTTGAGCCTCGACGCCCTTTCTCGCAAAGGCTTCCTGCCACAACTTTACCGCTTCTTCATCGCGAGGAATGCCGAGCTCGTTATTGCCACGAAACACCGTGACGTACAGACGCGAGGCATCGAGCTTCAATTCATCGAACAAAAACGAACTCATCCAGGTGATTTGTTCAGTCTTGAAATAATCTCCCAGAGACCAATTCCCCAGCATCTCAAAAAATGTGGTGTGGCGATTATCCCCTACCTCTTCGATGTCCTGCGCTCGGAAACACTTCTGGGAATCAACTAAACGACGGCCCTGCGGATGCGGCTGACCCAGTAGATACGGGACCATCGGCTGCATGCCGGAGCCAGTAAAAAGCGTGGTTGGATCGTTCTCTGGCAAAAGTGACGCCGAAGGCAACACCGCATGCTGCTGACGTGCAAAAAACTGCAAATAGGCCGAACGAAGCTCAGACAGGGTCATAAAGAAAAGAGTGGTACATCGAAGAGTATCGGGTTTCAGAGGGTGGATCAAGCAAAGTGCCGGAGTAGAGTTACGTCTTCACTTTTGGAGCAAATAAGCGCTGATTCAAAGACTCTGCTTGGTTCACAAAGACTTTCAACAAGGAGCTATCGAGCTCAGGGACTGTATCCTTCTTCCAGGAAAACAGGAGGAACGCACGTAAATTGTGCGGCATATCCGAAGGTACAACCAAGATATCTCTACCATCTTCGGTGCGAATAAAAGCGTGCGATGTTTTTTGTTCAGCGATGGCGCGTAAATCTTTGTTCGCCACCCGAATTGAGACTCCACCCTGAAGAACGTGAAAAAACTCTCGGTCGGTACGTAAATGTTCAAGCTCAACGAAGCGGAGGAGCACCGCCTGAGCATCCGCTGCCGCTGCCGCATGCGAAACGAGAGCCCCGAACAGTTCACGCACCACCTTCTTTTCTCCCAAGCCCACCGAAGCATCATTCGCTACACGCTTCAGTAGCTCCAGTTTGCGATTCATGGAGCCGATGTAGGCGTAAGACTCGATGAGTTCTGATTTTATGCGGAGGTATTCATCCTGCGTCTGCTCACGTTCACGTTCACGACCCTCCATGAGTCGCTCATAGGCTGTAAATACCAGAAGACCTGCTAACCCAAAGATAAAGATCGTGATTTCCTCTAGAGTTGTTTCAGAGAGTCCAAAATAACCGCTGGTGTAGATAGAAGGCGACAAAACAGCCAGAACAAAGCAGACCAGATAAAACAGATAGATCCATTCCAAACGGAGCGGTCGAGGCATAGTAAAGCAGGTTATACACGAGAAGGATCAAGCAAGATCCCGCCACCAAGGCACTCCTGCTCTCGATAAAAGACAGCCGATTGACCAGGAGCCAATGCCCAGACGGGTTCTGCGAAGCGTAACGCGACCGTCTTTGAATCGACAAGTTTAAGGAGCGCGTGCTCGGGTTTTTGTCTATATCGAATAGCCACTTCGATTTCGCAGGGACCACCCGACCCTATTGGGGTCAATCCCGTCCAATGGAGATCTCCCACCTGAGCTTCCCGTGTGAACAACAATGGATGTTCACGTTCCGGAACGATGATCAGTTGATTTTTGGTGTGATTCTTTGCGGCAACGTACCAGATCGCGTGTTCGTGTGACACGTGAAGACCATGGCGCTGACCAATCGTGTACGCATCAAGCCCGTCGTGCTTGCCCAATACTACGCCTTCAGACGTCACGATATCCCCGGGTGTTGGCGGAATGCGCTTCCTCAAGAACTCGTGAAAATTAAGTTTACCGACGAAACAAATTCCTTGGCTATCTGGCTTCGTCGCCGTCGCAAGGCCGTGCTTCGCCGCAAGATCACGCACCTGCGTTTTTTTAAGATGGCCGACCGGGAACAGTGTCTTTTGAAGTGCGGCTTGCGAAACACGATATAAGAAATAGGATTGGTCTTTTGACGTATCCAGCCCTTTCAAGAGGTGCGCTGAACCATCTGCATCATGGCGTACCTGGGCATAATGACCGGTCGCTACATAATCAAATCCGAGCTTCATCGCCTGTTCAAAAAACAACCCGAACTTAATTTCTTCGTTACACAAGACATCCGGATTCGGCGTCTCCCCTTGTTCATAGCCTTTGAAAAGACGATCCAAGACGCGGGCACGATATTGCTCTTCAAAATCAAAGGTGAGCAAAGAAATGCCCAATTTAGCCGCCACGCGAAGCGCATCACGCCGCTCACCGCGCCACTGACATTCGCCCGTCCACAAATCTTTCGAGTCCGACCAGTTTTTGATGAAGCCACCAACCACTTCATAGCCCTGCTCAACTAAAAGCGCCGCGGAGAGACTCGAGTCCACTCCGCCTGACATGCCGACTAAAACGCGTTTTTTGCTGGGTGAATTTATCATGTCTTCGCACGAACCTTTTCATCTTTTGCGATTCTAACAGCAGCGCGACCTTGCGTTACCTTACCATTCGCTTCTTGCACCGCGAGTTGGCCACAGGCTGCATCGATGTCTTCACCGAACGTAATGCGGTGCGTTGCTGGAATATACAGATCGTGGAGCTGTCGAAGAAAGACGTTTCGGTCGCCGCGCGGGGTGCCTTGAAAGGCTTCTGTTTCGTGGTATTTGATCAGGTTTACATGGAACAAGCGACAATCTTTCCCCAACCACTTAGCAAGCGCTTCGGCGTCTTGTGGACGATCGTTGATTCCTTTCAAGAGCAGATATTCGAACATGATCTTGCGGTTCGTCTTTTCCATGTAGATCTCGAGAGCCGCCCGCAGCTTCGCTAAGGGGTAAGCTTTATTCACCGGCATGATCCGTGCACGCACCTCATCAATTGCGGAGTGCAAAGAAATCGCCAGGTTCACCTGATATGGTTCATCTGCCAAGCGCAAAATCCCTGGAACAACGCCGCACGTAGAAATACTGATGCGACGCGCACCCAAGTGCAGACCATCTTCGCTATTCATGATCTTCACTGCACGCATCACCTCGTCGTAGTTGTGCATCGGTTCGCCCATGCCCATGAAGACCACGTTGCTCACTTGCGAATCGTGCCGTTTTAACCAACGCTGAACTTGGACCACCTGCTCGACAATTTCTTCGGCCGTAAGATTGCGTTTCAACCCCATCGTCCCTGTCGCACAGAATGAACACGCCATGGCACAGCCAACCTGGGACGAGATACAGACCGTGTCACGCTCGTCCTCGTGACGCATGAGAACCGTTTCGATTTTTTTGCCGTCCTGGCAAGCAAAGAGGGTTTTGACCGTATCGCCTTTTGGACTCTCCTGGACCTGAACAACCGTCAGCTCATTCCAGGGTAGCTCTTTGGCGATTTCTTCACGAAGATTCTTTGGAAACGTAGAAACCTCGTCCCACGACGAAGCGAGCGTATGAAAATACGCTTCTTTCGCCTGCTTCAAGCGAAAGGCGGGCTGGTTATGTGCTGATAACCAAGCAGATAGTCGATCAAAATTCATGTGTTCTCCAAGCCCATTGAGCTAGTCGCTTAGCCGTATCGAACTGAGCTTCTTTGGTTGGAGCTCCAAATACCACAATTATGAGGTCTTTGCCAAGCTCTGGACTACCATCCGCAAGCTCAGGTCGGAAACGTCCCACGAAGTTATACATGGATTCTTCCAGGTAGCCCGTCTTCCCTCCCATGACCCAGACACCCGTATGTGCCGCAAGCAGAGGATTGGTATTCTTGATCGTTCTGACCTGACCGGCAGAGGCAATGCGCACCGGATAGGTTTCTACCGTTGCCGCGCGTCGAATCTCCGGAATGTCGAAGGCTGTTTCCGCCAACAAGGCCATATCTTTGGCGGTCGTGGTGTTTTTTGGGTTCATGCCAGAGGCATCGTAGAAAACTGTATGCGTTGCTCCAGAAGCTTTAGCCGCCTGATTCATACGAGCCAGAAAAGCCTTCATTGAAAGACCACTGACGCGCGCCACCGCCATCGCAGCATTATTAGCACTTGCCGTGATGCTGGCGTAGAAGAGATCGCGCAGAGGAATTTTCGTCCCAACGCTGACACGTAAACGACCGCCGCCCACTTCATCCGCCTTCGTGAGCGTCACCAAACGCTCCCATGACGTGACTGGTTTTTTGAGAAATGCCATGGCCCCAGCAAGCTTTGTGAGACTCGCCGCCGTATGCGGTTTGTTTGGCTTAAATTCGTACAGAACCTGATGTGTTTTTGGCAGCATAACAATTGCCGCCGCAAACTCGTTATCCATTGGGATAAAAGGCTCCCAGGTATCTATTTTTGTCGCTGCTGATGCAAAAGCAGGAGCACATAGGCCCACTAAAAGAAGGAGTGTACTCCACAGAGCTCGTGCTCGCATACGCGCAACTTAACGCGCTACAATTGTAACCGGCGTACCCACAGGCGTCCATTCGTACACTTCTTTAGCACTCCCGACACCCATACGTACGCAGCCGTGACTCGCCTTCTTGCCAAGATGAGCCGCTCCTTCCTTCTTTCCACCAGGCCATTCGGGTAGCTCATGAAGACCGTGACCTCGACCACTAAAATGCATCCAATACGGCATCCAAAGCTTCCCTGCATTTGACCACGCACGTGGGTGCTTCTGTAGGATCTTATAGGTTCCGAGAGGGGTTGGCATACTTGGCAAACCCGTAGAGACCATGTGCGTTTTGATAGGGATACCCAACACATTTTGCGTCAGCTCCTGCTTTGCAATATTTACCCGAATAGATTTCTGAAGAAGAGCGGGAGAAGTTGAGGTCGGAGAGTGTGCCTCCATAATCTCCTTTCCATCTTTGTAGGTATCACCGTCTGTATCTGTGTTCAACGGATCAGTACCAAATACTAGTTCAAGGCGATCAACAAGACCATCCTGATCGGCATCTTTATCCGTAAGCGAACCTTTTCCATTTGGATTAAAACCCTTTTCCACCTCTGTACGATCACTAAACCCATCCCCATCGCTATCAGCTACCAGAGGATCTGTTTGAAACACCCGCGTCTCCCAAAGATCTGGCAAGCCATCCGCATCACCATCGGGTAACGCAAACTCCATGGCATGCGCCGATGTCAACAAACCGAACACCATGAACAGACTAACGCACCAAGAGGAGAACCACCAAGAGCGCGAGCAAGAGGCGGTAAACCACGAAGGGCGTGAAACGCCGATGAGAGACATAGGAGAGAAGGAAGCGGATAGCAAACACGCCTGAAGTCAAAGCGGCGATAAAACCAATGATGAGAAGACTTGGCGCTGTTCCATGTGCATCACCCTGCGTAATCCACTTGAGAAGACCATATCCACCCGCAGCTGCCGTAACAGGAATGCTCAACAAAAACGAAAAACGAGCTGCGGCAGAACGAGATAATCCCATGAACAGTCCTGCAGTCATTGTAACGCCTGAACGTGAAGAGCCCGGCAGGAGCGCGATCGGCTGAGCGATCGCCATGACGAGCGCCTGGGACCAGCGAACTTTTGGAAGATCGTCAGGAGTACCCTGGTCCGCATCGCCATACTGCCTCGAGGCACGATCTGCATACCACAAAACAACACCCCACAAGGCCAAATCAAGCGCTACCAGCCAAGGCTTACGACTCACACGTTCAATCCAATCGTTGAGAATGAATCCTAGGATCAGTGCCGGGAGCGAACAAACAATCAACTGAATCAACAATGTCTGTGCCGCCTCTACAACATCCCGCTTCTTTGAAAAAAGATCTTTTACCAAACGAGACAAAGAGGTACGGAAGAACCACAGCACGGCTAGGAGAGTCCCTAAATGCAGGACCGTATCATAGGACATCCCTTGATCCATCCAGCCAAATAATTCAGGCACCAAAATCAGGTGACCGCTCGATGAAACCGGCAAAAACTCCGTCAGTCCCTGCACCACACCCAGAACAACCGCTTGAACAATTGACATAGGTTTTCTTTATCTGAGCAACGTTAATCGAACTGAATATCTTGACCCGATGGCCTGGACTGGATATCAGGCAACGCAACAATCTGCGGAATTGGATTTGGAACACTCGATACGGGCCGAGGTTGAAATGATGCCTGGTCACTCTGCGCCTGCTGCGCACGCGCTTGCGCCTCACGCACCTTCTTCCCCCCACGCTTGCGACGGCGGCGCTTCTTCTCTTCTCCACCGCCTTCCGCTCTAGGAGTCGTGCCCGTCCCTGCAGGACCCGTACTTGCAGCCGTAATTGATACAGCTCCATTCCCACCAGGACGCAACATCGCTGCGAGTGACAGATCATCAGATGCAGATCCTTCTTCATCCGCACCCCGTACAACCTTCATTGTGCCTCGTGGCTCATTTGGATCCGTTTGCGTGATACGCGGTTTGCGTGGCGCTGAGCCGTCTACCCCTCCCCCGTACTCTGGCGATGGAGACGTCTTCAACACCTTCTTGATTTCGCCAGTATTCTTGCGCCGCTCTTCACGCACAATCGGCATACAATCTGGACAATACATCGGCCGTGTTGGATCGAGCTGAATTGGCAAATCCCAGACTTTACCGCATCGACTGCACGTATGTGGATATTTCGGCTTCTCTTTCTTCGGCTGGCGACCAGTTGATTTTGCGACTGCGGCCGTAATTGCCGCCATACGCTCTGGACGAATAATTAAATAATCCTGCGGCGGAGGCGCGACGTCATCATCCAACGAAAGACCGGTTGGATCAGCTTTTTCAGGAGCTGCTTCCCGCTCTTCCTCGGTAAGAATCTTTGGATACTGAATTGGGCCCGCTGGAACCTCGTCATCTGGCGAGAGATTTGCTTTCTCACCTAGCGTGGACACTTCACCATCAACAGCTGTTTTTGGCGCAGGCGCCAAGCTCGCCGCAAGCTCCATACCACTCCACTTGAGAACCTTTTCTTCGATAACAGCACGTGGCTCCGCATATCGCTCACGGCTGACAAAAATAACCTTTTCTTCACTCTGCATGCGCTTCGCGATTGGCGGCAAAGAGTTCGCGGAAAAAGGGCGCGTCGCCACGCCATCCACCATCAGCTTCAAATAGAACTGAAATTTTGCCAAATTCGTGAGGTCCTCCGGAACAAAGACGGGAGCAAATTCCATTTCCATGGCGGACGCGTCCTCTCCGCCAACGCGCATAGCAATAATTGTCCCGACGTTTCCAAACACAGCTGCCTTCACCTTTTCGTCAAGTTGCTCAATATATTGGTGGGCAACCATGAGATTTAATCGATATTTACGTGCTTCAGACAAAATAGACGCAAACGATTCATTGGCAAAGTTCTGAAACTCGTCGACGTACAGATAAAAATCACGGCGATCACTTTCCTTTGGAATACTTTGACGTTCCTGAGCTGCGAGCTGAATCTTCGTGATCAACATGCCACCCAACAAGCGCATGTTATCTTCTCCGATACGTCCTTTTGATAAGTTGACGATCAAAACTTTTCCATCGTCCATGATGCGGCGCAAATTCAAGGTCGACTTCACCTGTGCGACGATGTTGCGAATAACCGATGACGACAGAAATTGACCAACTTTGTTTTGCACCGGAGCGATGGCTTCTGTGGCGTACTTTTCAGACCATGACGTGAACTCAGCCACCCAAAAGGTTTTTACAATCGGATCACGCAAATGCGCTACAACACGCGCACGATATTCTTTATCGACCAAAATACGATTAATGCCGAGGAGCGTCGCGCCTGGCATGTCGAGGAGCGCCAAGACGCAGTTCATCAGAATATACTCCATGCGCGGACTCCACACGTCTGGCCAAATCTTCTTGAACACACCCATTAATCCAGAAGCAACGAGTGGCTTCTGAGCGTCTGACTCTGTTTCTAATATATTAAAACCCATCGGAAAATCTGTATCCGCTGGATTGAAATACACAACCTCATTAATACGATTCGGTGGAATGAAGTCGACCAATTTTTCCGCCGTGTCGCCGTGCGGATCGATGTAGCAACATCCATGGCCCTGATTGATATCAGAGACAATGAAGTTTTCCATCAAGGTCGTCTTCCCCATACCCGTCTTTCCGATCACATAGACGTGACGGCGACGATCATCTGTTTTAATGCCAAATTTCCGCTTTTGGTTGCGGAAGTTGGTTTCGGCGAACAGGGTGATCTCGTTCTCGTGTTCGTGACCGTAGTCAATAGGCATAAGGCAAGGAGCGGACTAAAAACCAGGATCGTTGACTTCGAACGGAAGATTCGTCGGAGCGGTAGACTTCTTGGCAGTAATCTGACGCAAACTTGGTGCTCTGACCTGAGTCAAAATAGGGAAATGCCAGAGTGTCGCAAGCTCCTCTGCCGACAAAAAGAATGACCTCATTCCCGCCGAATCTCGATCACGGTAGTAGTTGATAAGGCGAGTTTTACGCTTATCATTACGTCGATCTTTGAAGAACCAGATGGCGGAGCTCATACCAGTCTTCTTAAAATCCGGCTTAATAGCCAGCATGTGAAACGTGTTGGTTTGTTTGATAGCCCCAATAAAGCTGGTTGCGATACGCGGCTTACTAAAGACCTCTTTTCGAGCAAGATAGACGAAGCGAATTTTGGTCTCAAAGCCAATCTTCGAAGCCTTACGCTCCGTCCATTCCAAGACCTCACGCTCCATCGGACTTAACTTCATCATCTGCGGAAAATCATCTTTCTTCTCTGGCTTCTTCGGCGCTTCGAACAGGTTCAGACCAAAAACAGATAAAATACCTTTCACGATATCAAACGGAAAATTCAGAACATCGGCTAAAATACTCTTCTTCTCCTCCTCTTTCATTCCCTTGAGCTTCTTAATCACCTTAGCAGCACGTGCGCGGAAAGCATTTTGATCCGTCGGTGTAATGATAATCTGAAACCAGCAATGCTCTCCTGGCCCAAGACGAGATAGCACCTCCAAATACGCAGCGACCGGATCCTTGAACTCCCCAGAAACCTTGTCTTCAAACTCACTGTAAACTTTCAACGAATAGGCATCTGCATCACGCGCAGGGTTTGCGGGAATGAATTCACAGCCCCAGGCATTCCAATCTCGATCCGGAAAACGCCCGGTCTCGGGTCCATACTTTTTTGCATAGTCCTCTACGAGTTCAATTTCTGCATCTGGATATTGCGCATAGACAGCCGCCTCGACCAAATCGCGAACTTTATCAACACAACGAATGTGATAAGAGGTCTGCCCTTCTGTACACACGACTTCCATACTCAAAGATGCCTGAAAGGCTCCGTCACGCCAGGTCTCTGCCCAGGAAATACTCGAATGAGCACCTGCCAGCTGAGCAAACATATTCTCCGTCGCTTTCGGCGTTTGCTCAGACGTATTCGGCACCGAGATTCGTAACAGTATCCATTTTAAACTGTGGGCAAAATGATGTTGACGGCTCTCAAGGTAGATTTCGCTTCCAATATGCCAAACCTGATACAGAATAGGGAGCCAAATGATTACGCTAAGCCAACCGGCGGCAAAGAGCAGATAACCCATCGCCTTGAATGGGTCGTCACCGGCAATGTTCAGAAACGCTTCGATGGAAGCGATAAAAGAAGCGAACAGAGTTTCGTCCATGCGTTCATAGGATAACACATGTTCTCGTGGTCAGAAAAACACCTCGTACATGAGGTGTTTTTCCTTCATCCAATGATGGATATTTTTACTTCTTCTGATTTGTCTTCGAACGGCTGTGGGTATCCCAGGTCACGAGGAGTGGTGAAGCCACGAAAATCGAAGAGTAGGTTCCAACGGCAATACCGATAATCAAGGCGAGTGTAAAGTCATGCAAGGAAGATCCTCCAAAGAAGAAGATCGCCGCGAGGGTCAACAACACGGTCACCGAGGTATTGAACGAACGCAGGAAGGTCTGGCGAATCGAAGCCTCAACAACAGATTCGAAGGTTCCGGACATTTTTTGCAAGTTCTCACGAATACGGTCCATGACGACGATAGTATCGGTAATCGAGTACCCCATGATCGTCAGAATGGCTGCAATAAATGGCGTTCCGATTTCGAGGCCATAGAAGTGACCAAGGACCGCAAACACACCCGCCGGCACAATCACGTCGTGAAACGCCGTGAAGAGCGTAATCAAGCCATACTTCCAGGACTTCACAGGAAACGACACCTTGCGGAACGCGTAAGCCACGTAGAGCAAGATGGCGATCAAAATTACGACCAAGCCTTGAACCGACTTCTGACGAAGCTCCTTCCCAACCACGGGACCAATCGCATCGAAGCGCAACTCACTCGAGTTGGCATACGCCCCTTTCAAATGATCCACCACTGCGCGAGATTCATCTCCGTCCAAGCTGCGCAAACGGAATTGGATATCCGCATCCCCAACCGGCTGCGCCACCACCGATCCAACTTCGATGTTCGGCGTCTTTTGAAGCGTAGCTGCCGCTTCGGCTGGCGCTGGACGATTTTCAAAGCGTATCACAAGCAACGACCCACCCGTAAACTCAATCCCCTGACGCAATCCCCACACAGCCAGCGCCAAAATCGACGCCACGATCATGAAGGCGGATAAGACGTACCAAACCTTCCGCCACGCAACAACAGAAAATGATGTCATAAGAGGTTAGGCGATATCACGAGGCTTGAGGAACCACCAGGCAAAACGGCGCAATCCAGTGTTTCCAAGGAAGCGCAATAATGTGCGAGTGGACACCACAGCTGTGAAGAGCGAGAGCAACGTACCGAGCGCCAATGTGAGTGCAAAGCCACGAATCGTTGAAGAAGAGAATCCGTACAATACGGCTGCCGAGATCAACACGGTGACGTGTCCATCACGAATCGAAGGCCAAGCACGACGGAAGGCTTCTTCCAGAGCTTCCTGAAGACCCTTTCCCGTGCGCCATTCTTCTTTCAGACGTTCAAAAGCCAGCACATTCGCATCTACCGCAATACCCATCGAGAGAATGAATCCGGCAATTCCAGACAACGTAAGCGTGACCGGAATCAGTTTGAAGAGCGCGGACAAAACAGCTGCATACAACACAAGCGCCGCAACCGAGACGATGCCCGGAATGCGATAGAGGGCGATCATGAAGAGGGCAACCAACAAGAATCCAGCTAACCCAGCGTGCAACGAACGCGTCAGAGAGTCCGCACCGAGCGTTGGACCGACCGTTTGTTGCGCGATGAGCTTGATTGGCACAGGCAAGGCACCCGCCTGCAAACGACGCGCCAACAACTTGGATTCGTTCAATCCAGAGGAACCCGTGATGACCGCTTGGCCACCCAAGATTTCACTCTGCACGACTGGTTCAGAGATGGACTGACCATCCAAGAAAATCGCGACCGGCTTCCCCAAGTTACGACGGGTGATTTCTGCAAAGAGCTCTGTTCCTTCGTCATCGAATTGGAGCGCGACTTGCGAAGCACGCGTCTGCTGATTGAAGTCGAGACGAGCTGCTTTGAGCTGCTTACCAGTGAGTTTCGTCGCCTTCCATTGACTGACTGGTGGCAAAATATCTTCGCGGACCAATTTCTTAAACTCGATCACGCGCACTCGAACATCCTTCTGCGTACGCACGCCTTGCTTCAGAATGATGTGGAATCCGAATGGCGATTCAACAACTCCAGAAATAGTCCCGCTCGCCATCGCCGTCACCGCTGTCTCGAATTCAGGCACCATTTCTCCTGGAGCAAACCAACCAAGATCGCCTCCACTTTCTTTTGCCCCCGGTTCCTGCGAATTCTCCTTGGCAAGCTGCACGAAATTCGCGAGCGTGACCTTTGCCTTCAATTCGTCCGCCTTGGCTTTCGCCTCTTCTTTCGTCAAGGTCGATAACCCTGTCGCCGCTGAATCTTTATAGGTAATGAAGATATGGCGGGCGTTGATTTCTTCTTTGCCCGTATTCGTTGACTCTTCGATCTTCACCACATCATATGATCGAGGAAGCTCGACCACCTTCGGATAAATACTCCCTGCCGGAGCCTGACTCACCTCTTTTGCAAGCACGATATATTCCGGACGCGTGCTCAAGAACCCAAGATCTCCCTTGGTAGATGAGGCATTCGCAACATCTGACTGAGCCGCTAATGCCGCAAAGTCAGCTCCTGGCTTATTTACCTCACCCAACATCTTTTCCGCGCGCACCATCGCCTCCTGATTCTGTGTCGTGATGCGCTTCTGCTCATCGGCCGTGAGATCACGCGCCGTTTCTCCGCTCAATTCCTTAAATTCAAGGATTGGCGTTTCACCGATCAACTTGATGGCCTGACCGATATCTTTAATACCTGCCAATTCAACAATGACACGCCAGGCATCTCCAGCTTGGATTGTCTGAATCAATGGCTCAGACACACCGAGCGCGTTCACACGACGCTCGATGACGTCACGCGCGCCTGAAATGGCTTCACGTCGATCGGCAGCATCGACTTTGGAAACATCTGCTTCGTATTCAAGACGAGTGCCTCCTTCCAAATCGAGACCGAGCACAAATGGAAGATTGAGCGCAGGCAACTTAGAACCAACAACTGAGCTCGCTTTGCCAAGTACCCAATTAAGAGGGCCTGGATAGGCAATACAACCAGCGACCAAGAACAAGGCCAACAACCAGGTTGCACGACGTTTCGCCGTTACAGCCGAGGTACGAGAAATTCGAGAAGAATCTGGCATAAATAATGGATTTTTATGACTGGGCAGAGTCTAGCGGTGGCGTTTGATCGCGTCCAGAGAGCTGTGGCACGATACGCGGAGGCAAGCGACGCAATAAAATGGCTTGCTGAGCCACCGTGAGCAAGCTCATGGTAAGCCAGTAGAGCGTGAGTCCACCTGGCAACGAGAACCCGATCACGGCCGTCACGATTGGCATGAGATATAACATCTGTTTGTTCATCATGGCCGCCATGCTTTCATCTTTAGCGCCAGGTGAATCCTTCACCTCCGGCGGTGGAGGCGTGATGGTCGCTGCTGGTGGCTTGAGAAGCTGTCTCCCCTGCCAAAACTGGACAGCTGCCGCGAGAATTGCGAGCACCGGACTCGGATGCGCAAGATCAATCAATCCAAACAACATCGTATTCACGACGGTTGGATTTGGGATAAACGAATAGAGCAAGGTCAGATTCTTACCTTCAAGACCAAGCGACAAGGCTCGATACAACGCGATAAACACCGGCAACTGAATCAAGAGCGGCAAACATGAGGACGCTGGATTCACTTTCTCTTTGGCATAGAGCGCCATGAGTTCGCGTGCCTGGGCTTCTTTGTCGTTCTTCAAACGCGTACGAATTTCTTCGATACGTGGCTGAATCTCTTGCATCGCTCGCTGCTGCTTGATCTGTTTCGCCGTGAACGGATAGAGAATTAGCTTCACGAGAATCGTCAGCAAGATAATCGCGATCCCGAATTCATGTCCCGGGATCACGTCATACAACCAAATCAACAGGTTCAAGATCGGCTGGAGGAAAATTGTAGTGAACAGTTGAGAGATCATAGGTTAGATAATGACTAGGCTGCGGCTTCACTGGATACGCTGGATTCAGCCGACTCTTCTGTCGCCGTCTTGAGCTCTGTGTCCGTCGCATCTGCTTCCGCGGCTGTCTCTGGAACATCTTCATCAGCAACTGCGTCGGCCGGCGCCTCCACGATACGAGGTGTTGTCGCTCCTTCACCATCTGCCCCAAACTCACCCAGCGTCGAGTCAGCCACCACTTTTCCACCCTGCTCAACGATGGTGATCTTCCAACCCGTAAGCTTCGCAGCAAGACGAACGTTCTGTCCGCCCTTTCCGATCGCGAGCGACAACTGATCCGGCTTCACTTGCACAACAGCTAGATGCTCTTCGTCGCGCAATTCCACGTCTTCCACTTTCGCTGGCGACAAGGCAGCCGCAATAAACTTAGCGGCATCCTCGTGCCATTCAATAATGTCGACCTTCTCGCCTGCAAGCTCACGAATAATCGTTTGAATACGCGTTCCACGCTGACCGATACACGAACCAATCGGATCAATCGCATCGTCACTCGTCATGACAGCAACCTTTGTACGACTTCCCGCTTCACGCGCGATCTCCTTCATTTCCACCGTGCCGTTAGCAATTTCTGGAATTTCCTGAGCGAACAACGCCCCAACCAACGCAGGCGCGGCACGAGTGAGACGAATTTCTGGACCACGCGTCGACATCGACACCTCACGCAGCAAGGCTTTGATGCGTGTACCTGGGAAATAGCGCTCGGTTTCGATCTGATCTTCTGGAAGCAAAACGCCCGTCGCGCGACCGAGGTCGATTAAGACAACCCGACCCTCGCGACGCTGAACCGTGACGTTCATAAGCTCACCCTCACGGCCCTTGAAGTCGTTGAAGATCACTCCACGCTCCGCCTCGCGCAATTTTTGCAAAATGACCTGCTTAGCCGTCTGTGCGGCCATGCGTCCAAAAGCGGCTGGCACCGTGAGCTCAACACGCAGCTCCTCGCCGACACGAACGTCTGACTTAATGTCACGCGCATCTGACAACATGACCATCGTTTTTGGGTTGAACTTGAACTCAGCAGC
>CAZENZ010000012.1:0-21069 GCA_964513705.1 uncultured Gammaproteobacteria bacterium | reverse complement strand
AGCGCGGATGATAGCCAGACGAATTTCTCGAAAACGGCCTGGGTTTTCTGCACGTGCGATGCGGGTGACGGTGGTGGGTGGTAGCGGCGGCATTTTCCCATTTCAAGAGCTGCTCAAATCAATCGCGAACCATTCAAAGGAACAAGGAATAGACTGGACCTTCCTGTTCGGAACTGATCAAAAAGCACTCGAAAAAGCGCGTCGTTTTGTGCGCGAACAGAGACTTGAACACGTGCGTCTATCGGGTTTCACTTCAGAAATTGAGAACTATTTTTTGACGAGTACGGCCGTCATAACGAAGCCAGGAGGGCTTTCGACAGGTGAGGTCACGGCGTGCGGCGTCCCACTCATTTTGTGCGCACCTATTCCGGGACAAGAAGAGGGGAATGCGCGTGTGTTATGTGAAGCGGGCGCGGCGATACGCGAAGATAGCCCAGAAAAGCTCGTTCAACGCCTTCCGGGTCTTTTGAAAGATCGTGCTGGTTTGAGGGCAATGGTGCGAGCCGCAAAAAAACTCCTCCCTCAGCGTTCGTCTGAGCATGTATCGCGCGAAATTTTAGGTTTTGTATCTCAGAAAAAACCTTGACCAAGTGATGTTTGAGTCCTATTCTAGGTTGGTTCTATGAAGGATGATCCGAGGCAAAAACAAACGCAGTGGTTCGCTGTAGGTTTTGTTACACGTACGCTTTTTCTGTGCGCCGTTCCATCCGTGCTCTTCGCTTTTCTCGGGCGATGGATTGATAAACAATGGTCTTTGTCCTTTCCGGTCGCAACATTGAGTGGACTTATCCTGGCGCTATTGGTCATCTATCGGCTTGTCTTGCGTGAAGCTGCTCGGTACCGAGCGTTTTTCTCATGATCACTCTGCCTCCTCTGGCTGCTGAAGCCTTGTTTCATCTTGGGCCTTTGCCCGTGACGAACTCATTAGTGAACACATGGGCTGCCACGGGAGCTTTCGTGATATTTTCTCTCATCTTTTCTCGTTGTATTCGAGTTCATCCTGGGAAAGGCCAGCTTTTCGTGGAGGAGATCCTCGAGACGCTCTTGGGATATTTTGACAAAGTTACAGGTGATCGTGCGCTGTCGCGGAAATTTCTTCCTTTTGTTGGAACACTATTCTTTTTCATTTTGGTTTCAAATTGGATTGGCTTATTGCCTGGAACAGGTTCGATTGGTATCTGGCACGGGCATGGAGAAGAATCTGAGCTTATTCCCTTGTTCCGTCCTGCGAATAGCGACTTGAATTTAACACTGGCTTTGTCAGCACTTACCGTGGCGACATCTCATGTTGTCGGCATGGTGTCGATTGGTGTGTTTTCACACGTAAATAAATTCATTCAACTCGGAACCATTTGGAAGGCGCTTCGCAGCTTTAAACCTATTGCCATACTTGTAGCGCTTGTTGAGTTTGTTGTTGGATTAATTGAGCTTCTGACGGAATTTGCAAAAATCGCTTCGCTTTCATTACGTTTGTTTGGAAATATTTTTGCTGGTGAAATCCTTACGACGGTGATCGCTTCGTTGTTTGCTTTTGCTGCACCTTTGCCGTTCATTTGTCTTGAATTGATTGTGGGGGTGATTCAAGCGACGGTATTTACCATGTTGGCGTTAGTCTACTTCACCTTATTTTCTAAGCAACCGCATGGGCAAAGTCACGAGCCTGCCGAACAGCACGCTACGACTCCAAAACATGCTCCTGTTGGGTCGCATTGAGGACGAACAGGAGCGCATCTGGCCCTATGTTCAGATGCGCTGCTCACCTCCTTAATTCTTTCACTCGATATGATTTCTGTATGGACTTAGACATGTCTCGGGAGTTTGCTAAAGCCGCCACTATGGCCCTTGGTGGAATTGCTCCAGCGGTTGCAATTGGAAAAATTGTTTCTGCTGCTATGGAGGCAATTGGGCGTAATCCAGAAGCCGGAGATAAGCTATTCGTCCCAATGTTGCTCGGTGCAGCGTTTGCGGAAGCGATCGCTATTTACTCATTCGTGGTTGTCTTTACCCTGTAAAATCGTATGGATCTGATCAGCCTGTTTGGGTTGAACGGTCCTTTGTTTGTTGCACAGTTGGTCAACTTTTTGATCGTCTTGTTTGTGCTCCATCGATTTGTGTACAAACCCTTGTTGGCCGCGATGGATGCTCGGGAGGAGAAGGTGCGTGAGGGCCTCATCAAGGCGGAGGCAGCTGAATCGGTCTTGAATGATGCTCACAAGAAAGCGGCTCGTACAGTACGCCAAGCGGAACTCGAAGCGCAGGCGTTGCTAGATCGGACGCGAGCAGAGGCGGATGTGAAACGCCAAGAACTCCTTCACGCGAGTCATCAAGAGCTGGAGCGCCAAGTTGAGACAGTTCGCCAACAGATCCAGGAAGAGCGAGCCTCGATGATTCAGGGGGCGAAAAAAGAGCTCGCCGAACTTGTAATGAAGGCGACCGATCGTGTAACACGGGATGTCCTACAAGATGCTGAACAACGTACGGTCTTGACCGAATCCGTAAAGGAAGTCTTGTCTTGATATGCTCGCTTCGTCGCGTACGCTTCAGTCTTGGATGGCACCTGTTCTTGGCCTCTCGGGTGATCGAGAGCGACAGGCGGCTTTGTCGTTCTTGCGGCTTGACCGCTGTTTTTCGCTCCAGCCACAGTTGCTGCGCAGATTATCCGACAGATCATGCTCGGTAGACGTGCGCAGAGGTTGGATGATGGAGGCGCTTGACCTGACTTCAGATAGTGAGGTCATGAACGTATTATCTCGACTGTTGTCTGAAGGTGGATTTACTCTATGGACCAAGTTCTTTTATGAGTATCTCCGAATACGCGAACGTCTTGGGTATGGCAAGATGTATCTTGTCTTGAGTTCTCAACCACTCCCAGCGCACGAAGCAAAGATGCTGGAGAAAAAATTAGAGACGCGTTTTTCAGAACCGGCAACCATATATGCACTCGTCGATTCTAGTGTACGTGCTGGATTCCGGGTGGAATCTCCAGATGGGTGGCAGCTTGATGCTTCCGTTGAAGGTCGTTTGAATCGTTTAGCCCTTGTTCTTGCTTCATAATCGTATGTCTCCTTCTCCAAAACGTGCTCCCAATGAACTTGCGCAGAAGCTGCTTGACCAGATTTCATCGTTTGATCAGGCAACTTCTGAACGGCAAACCGGTCGAGTTATTGAAGTGGGTGATGGTATTGCACGTGTGGCCGGACTGCGCGATGTACGAAGTATGGAGCTCCTGCGCTTTAAGCAGGGCGCTGTAGGCGTTGCGTTGAACTTGGAACGCGATGTGGTTGGAGCGATGTTGCTATCTGGACTTGAAACAGTTGTAGCGAACGAAGAGGTTGAAGCTTCGGGAGAACTCTTGGGATTACCTGTTGGCGACGTGCTTCTAGGTCGTGTGATTGATCCTCTCGGACGTGCGCTTGATGGTCGTGGAGCAATCAAATCAAAAACGCAGTATCCGGTGGAAAAAGTGGCCGCCAATGTCATGGCACGTGAACCGGTGACAGTGCCACTCATGACCGGGATTAAAGCAATCGACTCAATGATTCCAATCGGTCGAGGGCAGCGAGAACTTATTATTGGAGATCGTCAGGTTGGAAAGACTGCCATCGCTATCGATACGATTGTCAATCAGAAGGGGCAAGGGGTGACGTGTGTCTATGTCGCGATTGGTCAAAAAGCCTCAAAAGTCGCCAAGCTTGTCGCTAAACTCGAAGCAGCTGGAGCGATGGAATACACCACGGTTGTCGTAGCCAATGCTTCGGATCCCGCCTCACTGCAGTTTATTGCTCCCTATGCTGGTTCAGCAATTTGTGAATATGTCATGGATCAGGGTCGTGATGCGCTCGTGGTGTATGATGATCTGTCCAAGCATGCTTGGGCTTATCGTGAGATCTCGTTGCTCTTGAAGCGTCCGCCGGGTCGCGAAGCGTATCCGGGTGATGTGTTCTATCTGCACTCACGTTTACTCGAGCGCGCTGTTCGATTGAAGAAAGAACATGGTGGAGGATCGATTACGGCACTGCCTATCATTGAGACGCAAGCGGGCGATGTTTCAGCCTACATTCCAACAAATGTCATCTCCATTACGGACGGCCAAATTTATTTGGAGAGTGACCTGTTTTACCGCGGAATTCGACCAGCGTTGAATGTGGGATTATCCGTGTCGCGCGTGGGTGGTGCTGCGCAAACCAAGGCGATGAAAAAAGTTGCAGGTCCGTTGCGCTTGGATTTGGCTCAATTTCGTGAGTTGGAAGCCTTTGCGCAATTTTCAAGCGATGTGGATGCGGCAACCAAACAGCAGATTGAACGCGGACGACGTCTCGTTGAACTCCTAAAACAAGGCGAGTTGGAACCGTTGTCTATGGAGCTGCAAGTTGCAATTCTGTATGCGGCGGTGAAAGGGTTCTTGGATGCAATTCCTGCCGACAAGATCGCTGATTGGGAACGTGGCTACAAAAAACAGGTGGAGATAAAGCATAAGAAGATGCTCGAGCGTTTGCGCGAAGAGAAGAAACTGGATGACGCGCTCGAGGCTTCCCTCAAAGCCTCGATCGAAGAGTGGAATCGTTCGTTTACGCAAGCCTAGTCTTGTATGGCTGTTTCTCCGCGTGTCTTGCGTCGTCGTCTGCGCTCCGTCCAATCTACGGGCAAGATCATGAAAGCCATGGAATTGGTTGCGGCATCGCATATGCGTAAGGCGATCCAGCTCGTGATGGGCGGTCGCCCGTATGCCGAAACGATCAGCTCACTTGTTGAACGACTTCTGAGATCGCCGGGTGCATCGTTGAAGCATCCGCTTTTGAAAGTATTACCACCGGTTGAGCATGATTCAAAACGCGTCGCGATGCTGGTATTTAATTCGGATCGAGGATTGTGTGGGGGATTCAATACACAAATTGCTCGAGCTGCGCTTGAGTATATGCGCGGACGTTCTCATGATCAGTTTGGCGTTGTGACAATCGGTTCGCGCGTTGAACGACAAATTCGGTCTGCTGGATTTCAAATTCAAGCGTCTTTCCCTGCCTTTTCAAAGAAAGCATCGCTCGATCAATTGCATCCGCTGTATCAGTATGCGCGAGAGATCTTCCTGAAAGGAGAGGTGGACCAGGTGTGTATGGTTTATACGCATTTTAAAAGCGCCTTAGTCCAACAGGTGCGCATTGAGACATTGCTCCCGATTGAAGTGAAGGTGTCAGCGCTCGAAAGTTGTGACGAGTTGGTCGAACCGTCGGCTGAAGTGGTCTTTGATCATCTCTTGCCGCGCTTAATTGATGCGCATGTCTATCAGGCGGCTCTTGATTCAGCAGCGTCTGAACACAGTGCTCGCATGCTTGCCATGCGATCGGCGAGCGATGCGGCTAAAGACATGTCAGAAGGCCTGAAGCTATCATTGAACCAGGCGCGTCAAGCCTCCATCACGCGTGAAATCTCAGAAATCTCTGCCGGTAAAGCGGCGCTTACTGCCTAGACTTTTATGAAGAAACCTACCCTTGCTCCCGTCGGTCAGATTATTCAGGTCATTGGACCAGTAGTTGATGTCGAATGTACGGGCGATGTTCCGGCGATTTACTCGGCACTACTTGTCCAGCGCGAAGGAACGGATGATCTCGTCCTTGAAGTTGAGCAGCACCTGGAAGGTGGGGTTGTACGCACGATTGCCATGGCATCGACCGATGGGTTGGTGCGTGGTTTGCCAGTACTGGATACAGGAGCTCCGATTTCTGTTCCGGTTGGCCGCGAAGTCTTGGGCCGCATGTTTAATGTGGTCGGAAAGGCTATTGATGAAGGACCGGCGGTGAAGGCCAAGAAACAGTATCCGATTCATCGTGCCGCGCCATCGTTTGATCAGCAGTCCACGAAGGCAGAGATTTTGGAGACGGGTATCAAAGTCATTGATTTGATCTGTCCATTTTTGAAGGGGGGAAAAATCGGACTCTTCGGTGGAGCGGGTGTAGGAAAGACGGTGATCGTCATGGAATTGATTCGTAACATTGCGACGGAGCACGGTGGATATTCTGTGTTCGCAGGTGTTGGTGAGCGTACACGTGAAGGCAACGCCTTGTGGTTAGAGATGAATGAATCGAAGGTTATTGATAAAACAGCGCTCGTGTTTGGCCAGATGAATGAACCACCGGGTGCGCGTGCGCGTGTTGCTTTGTCGGCGCTCTCGATGGCCGAGTACTTCCGTGACGAGGAACAACAAGACGTATTATTCTTCGTCGATAATATTTTCCGTTTCACCCAGGCAGGTTCAGAGGTTTCAGCTCTGTTGGGTCGTATTCCTTCGGCTGTGGGTTATCAGCCAACACTCGCCACCGAAATGGGAGGGCTTCAGGAACGCATTACTTCAACCAAAGAAGGCTCGATCACCTCTGTGCAGGCAGTGTACGTTCCGGCGGATGACTTAACCGATCCAGCTCCTGCTACAACCTTCTCGCACCTTGATTCGACGGTGGTGCTGACGCGCGCTTTGTCGGAACTCGGCATTTATCCAGCCGTTGATCCGCTTGATTCGAGTTCAACTATGCTGACGCCGGGGAATGTGGGTGAGCGTCATTATCGTGTGGCGCGTGGTGTGCAGCAAGTGCTTCAGCGTTACAAAGATCTTCAGGATATTATTGCGATTCTCGGGATGGAAGAATTGTCAGAAGCTGATAAGCTCACGGTCGTTCGTGCGCGTAAGATTCAAAAGTTCCTGTCGCAGCCCTTTCATGTGGCGGAGGTCTTCAGCAGTATTCCTGGGGTGTATGTTCCGCTCCAAGAAACGATCCGAGGCTTTGAGGAAATTCTCGCCGGTCAACACGACGATAAGCCTGAGCAAGCGTTCTATATGAAGGGGAGTATTGATCAGGTGACAGTAGCGACCTAACGTGACACGAAGTTCCAGGTTATGTCTTTTCATTTTCGCGTCGTGACTCCCGAGCGCGTCTTGTCTGAAGAGGACGTGGAGTCTATTTCGTTGCCAGGCTTTGAAGGTGAAATCACCGTTTTGACCCATCATGCGGCGTATGTTGGGTTATTGCAGCCGGGCGTTGTGCGCATCCGACGTGCAGCGGGCAAAGAGCCAGAAGAGCTGGCCATTTCGGGAGGGTTTGCGAATGTTCATGCAGGTGGGAAGACGCTTACGATTTTGGTCGAAACGGCTGAGCGCGGCATGGAATTGGATGAGCAGGTGATTGCGGCCGCGCGTGCCAGGGCAGAAGCGGTGATGCAGAATATCACGCGCCAGGATGATGCTTCATTTGCAGCCGCAGCAGCCGCCCTGCAACGTGAGCTTGCTCGTGCGCGTGTTCAATCTAAGTATCACAGTCGTCGTAAATCAGGTTTTCCGATGGTAGAAAAAACAGATATTCCTCATGATGAAAACGTCAGTTAATCAGCACGAGCAGAATGCACGGATATTCGGTATACCTATTCAGGGCTGGTCTTTGGAGGAGCTTTTGCGTTGGTCGTTTAATGAGGAAGTTCGAGCTCCGAAGTGGATCGTCACGGCCAATCCAGAAATTTTGTTGCGAGCGCATCACGAGCCTGCGTATGCTCAGGTTCTTCGGCAGGCGGATAACATCTGCGTCGATGGATTTGGGTTGTGGCTTATGCTGCGGTTGAAGGGGATTCATTCTGTGCGTGTGACGGGCGTGGAGTTAGGAGAAGGTTTGATGAAGCGGGCTGCTACTCAAGGGTTGAAAGTAGGATTTGTTGGAGGCGATCCTGGAATAGCTGAACGTGTTGCCAACATGTGGCAGGAAAAATATCCAAGTCTTCAGGTTGCAGCAGAAAGAGGTGGGCGCATAAATTCTGACGGCACAGGGGATGCTGCCGAAGAAGAGGCCGTCCATAGACTTGTCCTCGAAGCTCCGGATATTCTGCTTGTGGCCTTTGGAGGTGGTACCAAACAAGAAGCCTGGATTGCGCGTCGCATCCAAGATATTCCTTCCTTGAAGGTCGTGGTTGGTGTGGGTGGTGCCTTTGATTTTTGGTCTGGACGATTATCACGTGCTCCACGTTGGCTGCGGGCCATTGGTCTCGAGTGGCTGTGGCGTTTAGCGCAAGAACCTCGTCGTTTTGGTCGTATTGTCCGTGCAACCATTATCTTTCCGTGCACCGTTATGTGGAACTCGATATGCCAGAAATAGAACGGAACGCGCGTGTTACACGTGAGACCCTCAAAGAAGCTTGGTGGTCATGTACAAATGCTGTATTACGCATGGCTTTCTTTCTCTACATTGTCGCGAAGCCAATGGCGCATTACTTTGAAGAGGTGCTTCGCGTGGGGGTGACCCGATATCCTTGGAGTCTAGGTGATCTGGCGGTTCCATTTGTCGCCGTAGTCGTTCTCTATCCTATTATTCCGTTGCTAGCTTCCTTGCGTTGTTCCATCTCGGTGAAAGATCACGTCCTCACGATCCGTACCCCTTTCCGCGAAGTGCACGTTCCCTTTGAGCAAATCCGTGAAGATATTAGGCTCACCAATCAGCGTCTCTATCGACGACCAAGGTTTTTTCCTATGAAAAATTGGTTTATTGTCGTTCCAAAGCAAGGAAACCAGCATCCGATCAATGACCCAACCTACACCGTCGGTCCATTTTGGAAACAAGCCGAACTTCAAGAAACAATTGAAAAAATCAACCGCGTTCGTTAGTCTAGAAAACACTCTATGACCGCTTCTCGCTCGGTACGTGTTCGAATGGCGCCAAGTCCGACAGGCTTCATGCATGTCGGAACGCTGCGCACTGTTTTGTATGACTACTTTCTGGCCCGCCAACAGGACGGAGGGAAGTTTGTTGTACGTATCGAAGATACCGACCAAGAGCGCTCTGTACCAGGGGCATTGGAGAATCTTTTAAAGACGCTTGAACTATTGCAGATTGATTACGATGAAGGACCGGTGTTGCATGCGGACGGCACGATCACCGAAAAAGGTGGCTTTGGTCCGTATACACAGTCGCAGCGTTTGAGTACCTATCGCCCGTTTGTGGATCAGCTTCTGAAAGAAGGTAAAGCCTACTACTGCTTTTGTAGCGCAGAGGAATTAGATGAGATGCGAAAGGTCCAGATGGAAACCAAGCAGCCATTAAAATATGATCGTCGCTGCTTGAAGTTGTCTTCAGAAGAAGTCGAGCGTCGCTTAGCAACCCCGGAGTACCGTGCCCGTGTCACGGTGCGTATGCGTGTGCCAGATGCGGGAACGCTATCGTTTGAGGACGGCATCCGCGGGCGCATCTCATTTGATGCGAAAGATGTGGATGATCAGATTTTGTTAAAGTCGGATGGGTTTCCTACCTATCACTTGGCTGTGGTCGTGGACGATCATCTGATGCAGATCACTCATGTGTTACGTGGAGAAGAATGGATTTCATCGACGCCGAAACAGATTATTCTTCATGACATGCTGGGTTGGGAGATGCCGGTGTATGCGCACGTTCCATTGATCTTGAATCCAGATAAGACGAAACTCTCGAAACGTAAGGGTGATGTGTCGGTTGAATCGTATTTGGCGAAAGGGTATCTACCAGAGGCTCTCATTAACTTCTTGGCTTTGCTTGGATGGAATCCAACGGATGATCGAGAGGTCTTTGCACGCGAGGAGTTAGTGAAGTTATTTGACCTCGCCAAGGTTAATCGTGCCGGAGCCGTGTTAAATGTCGAGAAGTTGAACTGGATGAACAATCATTATCTACGAGCGCTGTCGGAAGAAGCCTATCTCGCGCGATGTCTTGAAGGCTCTTGGTTGTCCGAGGATCCTTGGAAAGGCATGCTGGCGAATGAACAGACGCGTGACATGATGAAGCGCGCAGTGTTGGTGGTTCGTGAACGGTTGGAGCGTTTGGTTGATTTGCCAACATTGATGAGTGAATTGCAATTGAACCTCGAGGCTCTCGATTACGCGGGAGTCAGCATAATCTGGAAAAAGTCCACAAAAGAAGCCACTCAGGAATATCTTACCCAGGCCAAGGCATATCTCACTGCGAACGATGCGAGCTGGTATCAGGATCGAGCCCAGGTTGAAACGGACCTCCGCGCTTGGATCGCTGAACGTGGTTGGGGGAATGGAGATGTGCTGTGGCCACTGCGTGTTGCCTTATCTGGTCGTGAGAAGTCGCCGAGCCCGTTTGATTTTTTGTGGATGCTTGGGAAAGAGCGTGCGTTGAAGCGTATCGACGAAGCCCTGGTTGTTCTGGCATAATACGTCGTAATGAGACGTTCTTGGTGCTCCTTGTTGTTGTGCGGCTTGACTGTCTGCACGTTGTGTTTTCCGTTATCCGTTCGTCCACTTTCTGCGCAGGAGACAGGCGATACTGAGACGCCTACTCCCATGAAGGAGCAGGTTGATGAACTTCAGTCACAGGTTGATGAACGCCAAGGCAAAATCAAACAGCTTGATGGTACGATTGCAAACTACCGTAAGCGCATCACAGAGCAGGAGTCGCAGTCGTTGTCGTTGCAAAATCAAGCTGTGCTACTAGAAAACCGTATTGAAGAAAAAGAGTTGGCCTTGCAACGTGCGATGCAGGAGGCGGATCTCACAACCTTGCGCATTCAGCAGTTGGACGTGTCCATTCGGTTGGAAGAGAAAGCTATCGAGAAGCGTCGTGCAGCACTGGGTGAGCTCTTGCGCCGTATTCGTTTGGCGGACGATGTCCATCCGTTTCAGGCATTGGTGACCGGTTCTTCGTTATCAGAGTATGTTTCTCAGCTTGATGAGCTACAGCGCGTACAGCAAGAGACGGTGAATTCCGCTAAGCAGCTCCATGAAGCGAAAGAAGAGTTACAAAAGACGCGCAATGCTCAAGATGAACGGCGTGATGAATTATTGAAACAACAAGCCGCGCTTGAGCGTGATCGTTTGGCGTTAGAAGAAGAGCGTTCGGCCAAGTTGTCGTTGTTATCGCTTACGCAACAAAAGGAATCAGAGTTTCAGCGCATTCTGTCTGAGTTACGTGGTCAGCAGCAAGAAGAGCGCTCAATTATTCGTGAGCTCCAAGATCGATTACGTGAACAGCTGAATCAAGCGGATGATGTGTTGGCGCGAGGTGACGTCTTGTTTCAGTGGCCGTTGATTCCGGGTCGAGGAATCTCTGCGCATTTTCATGATCACACCTATCCATTCAGAAATTTATTTGAGCACCCAGGGATCGACTTGCCGGTTGCTGTCGGGACGCCGGTGAAGGCGGCGGCTGGTGGCTATGTCGCGTGGACGCGTACGGGAAAACAGTACGGAAACTACATCATGGTGGTGCACGCCGGTGGAATCGCTACGGTCTACGCCCACCTATCACGCTTTGCGGTGCGTCCAGATACCTATGTCGAACGTGGTCAGGTGATCGGCTATTCCGGTGGTCGACCAGGGGATCAGGGAGCTGGTCTTTCCACGGGTGCACACCTTCATTTTGAGGTTCGTCAGGGCGGAATTCCTGTAAATCCAGAGAATTTTCTTCCTGAATTTGTGACCGATAGCGACTAATCTTGGCTCAACCTAGGGAAAAAACTGGACAAATTAAAGAAAGTATGTAAAGATCCGGGGTCAGTTCGGTGGCTTTTGGCACGCGTAAGCGAGCCTTGAGAGCTGCTGGATGACCCCGGTTTTGGTCGAAGTTCTTTTCGGAGAGCGTCGTACCATCCCAAGTTCGAGTTCAGAGTCCGTACGCGGACTCAACAATCGTCAACCGCTCACTAGAAGGCATGGAGGTTTCCGATGCGTGTCCTTGTGTTCGCCCTGTCTCTCGTTCTGGCCGCCAGTGCGGCCATGGCGCAGCCCGCGCCCACCCCCCTGCCCGTCCCGGCCACCTTGCCGGACGCGGCCGGGATCCCGGCGGTGTGCGGGGTCATCCCCGCCACGCCGCCAGTGCTCACGCCCGCGGCGCGCGGGCAGGCGCTCAACCTGACGCTCCGCGCCGGCGGCGCGCACTCGCGCAACGAGTTCGCGACCGCGGTCGGCCTCTACTGGCAGACCTTCGTGGTCACCAGGGAGCTCGCGCCGCTCGTCGCCATCACCGGCGACCTGCAGGGCCTGGGTGCTGCCGAGCAGCCGCGCCTGTGTGCGCTGCTCGCCTGCGTGATCTCCCGAACCCCCGAGGGTGCCGAGCGCGCGGAGCTCGTGCAGCGGCAGACCATTGCACACTGCTCGACGCAGACCGCGACGCAGCCGAACGTGCCGCTGACGCCGCCGGTCGGGCCAAACCCGCCCGCGCAGCAGTTCATGCTGAACGCCGCCGAGTTCGCGGCGGTCCAGGTCGACAGTGACCTGGTCGCCGACATCCGTCGGGCCGAGAACGAGGGGTTCTTGATCGGCATCAACCACGAGTGGTACGTGCCCGTGCGCTTCCGCGCCCGGGTGACCGCCGCCCTCGAGCGCCACCGCGCCACGCTGCGGGTCCTCAACCCGCCGCGTGCCGGTCGCTCGGTACTCGGTTACGCCCTGCCCATCGCTGGCTGGGTCGCCGGGGCCGGGCTGCTCGCGGGCGCGCTCGTCACGGGGCTCCGCTGCAACGAGGCAAACGCCGAGCTCGCACGCGCCAACGCGGGGATGACCAACGGCTGGCCGCGGCAGGCGGAGGCTGACGCCATCAACAACTGCATGGCCTTCAACGTCCTCTTGCCCGCCGCCATCGTCGCGGCGGGTGGCGGGACCGCGGCCTGGTTCGCCCTGGCGCCGCCCAACGGTCCGACGCTCACGCCCAGCGTGAGTTCGAGCCACGCTGGGCTCAACCTCACCCTGCCCTTCAGGCTCTTCTGAAGCGCCGTCCGTGCTCGCTCGTTTCCCGAGCGCGGATGTACAAGACGAACGGAGACGCGGCCGGATCACCCTGGGGGAGGGTGGTCCGGTTTCGACGTTTTAAAGACTCTCGGTCGGTTCTAGTTTATTTAGTATCTCTTCAAGTTCTGCCAAATTTTGAATACGAACCAAACGACTGCGTAAATCTTTAAATTCACTGGCGCCTTTGAAATACCATGGTAAATGTTTGCGTAACTTGACGAGACCTCGCTCGCCGTAGTGCTCAACTTGGAGACGTGCGTGTTTACGAACGGTTTCAATTTTTTCTTTCAACGTTGGTTCTGGGAGAAGCTTGCCTTGTTTTAAATACGCCTCCATGCGAGGAAAGACCCAAGGATTTCCCAGCGCACCTCGACCAAGCAGAACACCATCAGCGCCTGAACGTTGCAAGGCATCTTTGGCGTGTTCTGGTGTCACGATGTCACCATTCACGAGAAAGGGGATATGAGGAACTTGAGCGCGCGCTTCGCCTACACGATCCCAGTTCGCGATACCACTATAGCCTTGTTCTTTGGTGCGACCATGCAGAGAAATGAGTTCTGCTCCGGCATCGGCCACGACTTTTACGAAGTCCAAACAATCTGTGTCTTTGCTCCAGCCGAGACGTGTTTTTACGCTAATAGGAACTTGCACGGCGGCTTTCATCTTTTTGATAATATTCGTTGCGCGTTCTGGATCGCGAATCAGTGATGCGCCATTGAAATTGTGCACGATGTTGTAGACTGGGCAGCCCATGTTGATGTCGATTCCGTCTGGGAGGAACTTTTCTTCGATGATGCGTGCCGCTTCGGCCATGGTGTCTGGATCGCTCCCAAAAATTTGCTGAACCAGAGGACGTTCACGATCATCTGACTCTGCCATGCGCAACGTCTTAGGATTCATGCGAACGATCGCTTCTGACGAGACCATTTCGCGAAACATCATGGGTGCATTGTGTTCTTTGCAGATAAGACAAAACGGCAGATCGGTCATGTCTGCCATAGGAGCGAGTGCCACGAGGGGTTTCGCAACGTCTTTCCATGAAATCATCCGCAGAAGTATAGCAAAAATCCTTGAAAAAACAAGCGAACGAGGCATTAAAAAGTTGGTAAAAAGCGAATGGCGCGCGAGGGTTTCCGGTGTAGATCCGGGGCCTCGCGCGCCTTCACCTCCTGCCTCCTTGTCGCACCGTCCTTCGTTCGACGGTCACCACTTCAGGTGACAGGGCTGCTCGCCGGCGCTACTGCGCCGGCTGGGGCACCGGCACCGGGACGTACCCGACCGGCGTCGGCTGCGGGAGCGGCTGGGCCGTCGGCGCGGGCAGCGCCACGGGGACCGTCTGCTGCTCGAGCTGTTGCCGCGCGGCCCGCTCCGCCGCGAGCTGTCGCTGAAGGCGGGCGACCTCCGTCTCCGTCGGGGTGTCCTGCGTCGCCTCGCGGTAGTCGGCCCGCGCGGCGCGGATCACCGCTCGCACCGTGCCGTCCTCGCTCGCGGCGCGGTAGTCCCGCACCGTGCCGACGAACTCGGTCCGGGCGATCCGCCAGACCAGCAGCAGGCCGAGCGCGCCGATGATCAGGCGCAACAGCCAGCCCCACTCGCCCACGAAGCCTCGCATGCTCAGGCCGTCCCCTCGATCCTGTTCGTTCTTCATCGTCGTCCTCACGATCTTTCGCGGCACCTGGTTTCGCGTTTTTCACGCGTGTTTCGGCTTGTGGGCCTTAGTCCTACTCGAGGGTGCGGGCTCGAGTTAACCGCGTAACCTAGCGCTTTTTCCCAAGCTTGTCTAGTTTTCGTTGGGAGAAAACGCCTTTTTCCTGTCTATCAAGCAAAATAATTCATTCTTTTTAAAATGCCTCAGGCGTGCAGGGGAAGCCGGTGTAGATCCGGAGCCCCGCACGCCCTTGTGTTCTTCCTGCCGAGTAGGTGCTCGGAGGAACTAGTTCTTGTTGGCGCTCAGGTGCTCACAGGCAGCGCTCGATGCCACCCGTCACCCGCACGTCCGCGCCGTGGCGGAACTCGCACAGGCAGTAGTAGTTGCCGCCCACCACCCGGATGCTCGTGATCTCGTCGAGGCCGTTCGGTCGCGGTTCCTCCCGGACGGTGTCGTCGCAGTTGTGGATGTAGTCGCCGCCGACGACCTGCAGCGGAGCGTAGTGCTCGCGCGCGCAGTCGCACGAGTGGTTGGCGCCGTTCACCACGATCTCGCCGTCGAGCGGGATGGTGACCATCGGTCGGCTGGTTGTGGTGCGCCACTGCCAGTGGCTGGTGCTGTACGTGGTCACCGGGTCGTCGTCCGTGTCGAGGTCGTCGTCACGCGTGCTGACCACGAAGACCGACGTCGTCGGGGTCGTCGTCACGAAGACCCCGGTGTTGAGGTTCGGCGTGGGCGCCGGTGCGGGCGGCGCGATGAGCGCTGCCGCCTCCCTCGCCCTCGCCGCCGCGAGCTCGCGCTCGTGCTGCTGTCGCTCCGTCTCGGCGCGTTGGCGCTCGGTTTGGAGCTGTTGCTGCTCGGCCGTCACCTGCTCGCGCAGGCGCTCGTTCTCGGCTCGGACCTGTGCGGTCTCCTCCTTGCGGACGAGCGCGACGTTCCGTTGGTGGCCGGTGATGAGCTCCGGGGTCCACCCGGTGGCGTTCAGCCGCCGGTAGGCATCGAAGCCACCGAGCGCGACAATGCCCAGCGCAACGAGGTAGCCGAGCCACATGTACCGATTCGCCCACGGGACCACGACGTCTTTCCACATCTTCATGCGGAATCTTCTCTTCCTGCCCCAAACCCATTCGATTCGATCAACTCCGGTACGGGGCTGCTACCAGAATCATAATAAAATATGCCCGAGTTGGGCTTGGTTGTCCATATGTTCGTCAGGCGGTAGCATAGAGGACATGTCTAAATTTGCGTTAAAAGCTCCGTATCAGCCGTCCGGTGATCAGCCCGAAGCGATCAAGCAATTGATTGCGGGAGTTGAGGCGAATGAGCGTTTTCAGACGCTTTTAGGGGCGACCGGAACTGGAAAAACCTTTACGATTGCGAACGTAGTGCAGGCGATACAAAAACCAACGCTGGTGATCGCGCATAACAAAACCTTGGCAGCGCAATTATGTAACGAGTTCCGTGCATTCTTTCCGGATAACGCCGTTGAGTATTTCGTGTCTTACTACGACTACTATCAACCGGAGGCCTACATCGCGCGCACCGACACCTATATCGAAAAAGAGGCGATGATCAATGAAGAAATTGACCGCCTTCGACATGCTGCCACTCAAGCGCTTCTCACACGCAATGACGTCATTATTGTAGCATCGGTGTCGTGTATCTACGGTCTTGGCGCGCCAGAAGCTTATGAAAAAACCGTGCTTCACGTAGAGCTCGGTTCAAATGTGATGCGTGATCAGGTCTTGGAGCGTTTGATTGCTATGCAATTCACGCGCACGAATGCTGATCTCACGCGCGGTTCGTTCCGTGCGCGTGGCGAAGTCCTCGAGCTCATGCCAGCTAACGAAGAGGTGGTTTACCGCATCGAGTCGCCGCGTGGTGTGGTCGAGCGCATCATGAAGCTTGATCAAGTGAGTAAGAAAGTAGAGAAGGAACAGCCAGATCTTTGGGTGTTTCCGGCGAAACATTTTATTACGCTTGGCCCCGAACGCGAGCGAGCGCTTAAAGCGATTCGTGAAGAGCTGAAAGAACGACTCGATTATTTTGAGAAGCAAGGCAAGCTGCTCGAAGCGGAGCGTCTTGAGCGTCGCACGCACTACGATCTTGAAATGATTGAGAACGTTGGTTATTGCAACGGGATTGAAAACTATTCTCAACCGATGTCTGGTCGTCCACGAGGGGCGGCTCCGGACACACTTTTCTCCTATTTCCCAAAAGACTTCTTGCTCGTGATTGATGAATCACACGTGACGGTTCCACAATTAGGTGGGATGTATGAAGGTGATCGTTCACGTAAGCAGACGTTGATTGAACACGGTTTTCGTTTGCCGTCTGCAGCCGATAACCGTCCACTCCAGTTCAACGAGATGGAAGAAAAGATGAAGCAAGTGATCTTTGTTTCGGCTACCCCTGGTCCATTTGAGCTCAAGAATTCTTCGCAGATCGTTGAACAGGTGATTCGTCCGACGGGTCTTGTCGATCCTGAGGTGTTGATTCGTCCGGTTACTCCGCATGGAACAGACGTTGGTCAGGTGCAAGATTTGTTAGAACGCTTGCAGCCCGTGATCGATCGTGATGAGCGCGTGTTGGTGACAACACTGACGAAAAAGATGGCCGAGGATCTTACGGAGTACATGAAAGAACGTTCGTTTAAGGTGCGCTATCTGCACAGTGATATTGATACGGTAGAGCGCTTGGAGATATTGTCGGAGTTTCGCAAAGGGAGTTACGACATCATTGTCGGTGTGAACTTATTGCGCGAAGGGTTGGACCTGCCTGAAGTATCGCTGGTTGCGATTATGGACGCTGATAAAGAAGGGTTCTTGCGTTCGGAGACATCGCTGATTCAAACGATTGGTCGTGCCGCACGTAATGTACGTGGTCAGGTGATTCTATATGCGGACAACATGACCGGCTCCATGAAACGGGCCATAACAGAAACCGAACGTCGTCGCGCTAAGCAGCTCGCCTACAACAAAGAACATAATATTACCCCAAAAACGATTCGTAAGGCGCAGCAGGATATTCTGGCGATGCTTGGTCTCGAAGGGAGTGAGAAAGATGTGAAAGAAATCTTGAAACTCGAACTGGGTGCTGAGACGCATAGCTTGCTCGAGGTAAAAAAGAAGAAAGAAAAAGAAATGAAAGAAGCAGCGCGTAACTTAGAGTTTGAATTAGCAGCGATCTTGCGCGATGAATTGGCGATTTTAGAAAAGGAGATCAAGAAACGCGAAAAGGGGAGTCCGTTGCCAGATAAGGAGCGTGCGGCGGTTACGAAGAAGCGACCGGTAAGACATGGAAAAGCGAGGTGAGATTTATACGACAAAGGGACCCACTTGGAGTGCGGCGGGGTCCCAATGCCGTGTTATGTGCAGCGCCTCAGGCTTCCGCCTGGGCAGAGCACGTTTGCGTGGAGAAGTGGGAGCTGCAGCGGCTCACGTACCCCATGCGTACTTCGTGTATGTTTCTGTTGGAATCATTGTGTGTGCTCCAGCAGCTCTGAGCGAGCGTGAATGTCCAGCCGTGCATTGAGAGAAGGATGAGAACGATGATCTGCTCCATGTCCAAAGGGCTCTGCGGAGTGCCTTTGATGACATGTCGAGCGCTGCAGAGCGTGATCTCATTCCCGCTGAACATTACGCGAATGTGCCACTTGCGAGATGGATGTCTCTCGATCCGGAGCGTTCGTTGTAGACGCGTGAAGACTTGTTCCGGAATGACGTCTCCGAATGGGAGGCTGAGGTACGGAAAACTTCCTTTCTGCATCAGATCGAATGCTCGATACACGGCGATTCTCAGCAGCTCAAGATCTCTATCCTCCACGAGCCCTCCTTATGGCAGCGTAAGGTGGATGAAATAGCGGCAGACACTTTTTCACAAATAGTGTCTTTTGGCAAGTTTTATGCTTTTTTGTCGACGTGGTACGTTCTTATTGTTTCAGGTCAGATCTTTTCCCTCATGGATTCTACGCAAGACATTAAAACCCGCCTCGATATTGTCGATTTGGTGGGGGAATACGTCACGCTCAAACCCGCAGGGAGTGGGGCGTTTAAGGCATGTTGCCCCTTCCACCAAGAGCGTTCACCTTCCTTCTTTGTTTCACGTACGCGTCAGAGCTGGCGTTGCTTTGGCTGTAATGAAGGAGGTGACCACTTTACGTTTGTTCAGAAAATCGAAGGTATGGAGTTTCGTGAGGCGCTGGTGTTCTTGGCGCAAAAAGCCGGAGTGATTCTTCCAGAGTACGATGTAAAACAATCCGGTGAGCGTCATCGCCTGCAAGATGTGAATGCGCTCGCAGCGAAGTTTTTTCAGGCAGCCCTTCAAACGCTCCCACAAGCTGAACATGCACGCGCCTATCTCAAAAAGCGCGGTGTGGACGATTTAACTGGCGATCTATTCAAAATTGGTTATGCGCCAGATTCATGGCAGGCGTTGACAGATGCCTTGCTGAAAAAGGGAGTGACGGCAGATGAGTTGGTGCGTGCTGGTCTCTCTTCAAAGCGCGAGCATGGTGATGGCGTGTATGATCGTTTTCGTGATCGACTGATGTTTCCGATTCAAGATGTGCAAGGGAATGTTGTGGGATTCACAGGACGCATCCTAAAAGAAGGCGTGAAAGAAGCGAAGTACGTGAATACACCAGAGACGGCTGTGTATCGCAAATCAGCCGTGCTCTATGGTCTCGATAAGGCGAAGGGCGAAGTGCGACGTGCGGACCTGGCAGTACTGGTTGAAGGAAACATGGACGTCGTGTCGTCGCATCAATTCGGTGTGACGAATGTGGTTGCCTGTAGTGGAACGGCGCTCACCTCTGAACAGCTTCACTTGCTCAAGCGCTTTACGACACGGTTAGCGATTGCGTTTGATGCGGATAGCGCTGGGCGTATCGCGACGATCCGTGGTCTTGATTTGGCTCGTGCGCAAGACTTTTCCATCAAGATCATTTCGCTGCCTCCAGGTGCTGGCAAAGATGCGGACGATGCCGTGCGGAAAGATCCGCAAATCTGGAAAGATGCGATTACGAACGCGGTCGGCATCATGGACTGGCTCTACGTTCAGGCATTCTCGCACGAAAACGAACTGCATACACCAGAAGGTAAGAAACGTATTGCGCAAGAGCTTTTACCTGAGATTCGTCGCATCATTGATCCAGTGGAGCGCGATAGCTGGGTACGCCGCCTCGCGCAAGATCTGGGAGTCGGTGAAGCCTCATTGCGTGAAGCCTTGCAGCGTGGTGCGGCCGCGGCTCAGATTCATGCCGCCATGCAGCCAAAAACACCCGCTCAGAAACCCCAACTCGCCCAGAAAAATCTCCCTTCCAAAGATGAAGAGCGAGAGCGCTTTCTTTTAGCAGCGGCTCTGGCTCATCCCAAGCTGTTTTCTGTGTTTCAAGGTGTTCTGGCTTGGAAGGCGCACGAGTTCACCTTGTCAGTGCACGCATCTCTTTACGAAAAGCTGGTCAGTGCGTATAATTCGCCACAAATTCAAGGCCCTTCATCCCCCGGACTCCGAGCCGGGTCATCCCTATCTCTCCCTCCCGAACTTGATTCGGAGGAGCGAAACGCCTTCGAGGCAGCCGCTTTTTTAGCGGAGCGAGACCTTCTTACTCAAAACGCAAGTTCTTTAGAGCGCGATGTCCAAACCCTGATCGCTGTTTTGCGATCGGAACGTTTTACCAAGCGACGTCGTGAACTCGAAGAAGCGATGCGGAATGCCGAGCGTATTGGCGATCAAGTTCAGATCGCTGATCTCATGCGGCAATTTCAAGATCTCCATTAACCCCCACCCGTGCGTATGCCAGCGAAGAAGCCAGTCCCATCTAAGATTCCAAAGAAGCCTTTTCATACCTCTACGCCGTCCTTAAAGAAACATAAGGCGGCCACCATGGCCAAGAAGCATGCCCCAAAAGCGCCGCTGAAGAAGGTGCTTCCTGCAAAGAAAGATGCGGTGAGCGAAAAGGTTGGTAGTGCAAAGCAAGCATCTGCCAAGCCGGTTTTGAAAAAGAAGGTACAGTTACTACCGCGTACTCCGTACGTAAAAGCCAAACCACCATCCACCGAGTCGTTGGAAAAGATGTTTGGCAAAGCACGCTCACGTGGCTTTATCACGGAACAAGAAATCGTGTTCGCGTTTCCAGAAGTCGAGGATTACATTGATGTCTTTGAAGGATTTGTTGATCGTCTTGATGCGGCAGGTATTAGTTGGGTTGAGCAAAAGGACGGACTGCTCGGTCGTAGCAAAGAACGCTTGGAGATTTTGCAAGGATTACACAGCGCTGATGAGCGTCAGATCAAGATTGATCCACTTGAGCTTACGGCTGATTCAATTCAGGTGTATTTGCGTGAGATCGGAAAGATTCCGCTCCTCACTGCCGAAGAAGAGGTGGCGCTTGCTAAGCGTAAAGAGCGTGCAGATAAAGAAGCGGAACGTCGTTTAATCGAGGCCAACTTGCGTCTCGTGGTGTCGATCGCGAAAAAGTTCACGGGTAAGTCATTGTCTTTGCTTGACTTGATTCAAGAAGGAAATATTGGATTATTCCGTGCGGTAAAAAAATTCGAGTATCGCAAGGGATTCAAATTCTCGACTTATGCCACTTGGTGGATTCGTCAGGCAATCACGCGCGCACTTGCCGACCAATCGCGTACGATTCGTATTCCGGTGCACATGG
>CAZENZ010000011.1:0-21357 GCA_964513705.1 uncultured Gammaproteobacteria bacterium | reverse complement strand
GCTTCAGTAGGCTGACCCGTCCTCTGAATCCTGCCGGTATGTGATCTTTGTCAATCAGGATATATCGCTCCAGATGACTCGGTTAGTGTGTGAGTCGAGTGACCTTGGCAAGTATGTGTGTCGAGGGTACGCCTGGGAGCCAGCCTCTTTCTCAAATCACGTGGTGGGATGCTCCTACTACGCAGTCCTGAGTGTATTCCTGAGCACTCTTCCGGACCTCTCTGGTTCTTCGGTGAAGGACCCAAGAGGAACCCAAAATCACCCCAATATTCGTTGGGGTGATTTTGTTTCGATCGTGGTTCTTTGCGTTCGTCTCGTCTGCTACACTTCTGCTCATATGTTGAGCAAAGCTCAGGCGGAGGTTCGTGTGAACAAGCTCAGAGAGGAAATTGATCGTTTTCGTTATGAATATCACGTTTTAGATGCGCTCTCGATTAGTGAGGCGGCGTTGGATTCCTTGAAGCATGAGTTGTTCAAACTCGAGCAAGAATATCCTGATTTGGTCACCCCTGATTCGCCTACGCAAAGGGTGGCCGGGAAGCCGCTGGAAGGGTTCGTAAAAGTATCGCACCTCGTGCCAATGCGCTCGTTGGAGGACGTCTTTAATCGACAAGAAGCAGAAGAGTGGTTGGAGCGTTTGAAGCGTTTAGAACCAACTGCGACATTTGATTTCTTTGCTGAGGTGAAGCTGGATGGTCTGGCCGTCTCTATTGTCTACGAGGATGGAATATTGAAATATGCTGCGACACGTGGCGATGGTAAGGTAGGCGAAGATGTTACGCATAACATTCGAACGATCGAGTCTTTACCGTTGCGATTACGTGTTCCATCAGACAAGGAGCTGAGTACGTTTATCAAAGATCAGGGTCTCAAAGACGGCACCGCTCTCAAAGCGTTTGTCTCTCAAGGTCTGCGTGGTCGGGTTGAGTTGCGTGGTGAGGTGTATTTACTCAGAAAACAACTCGAGAAGCTCAATAAAGCGCTCGCGAAACGGGGGGAGGAATTGTTTGCGAATCCCCGCAATGCTGCCGCGGGGGGAATTCGTCAGTTAGATCCTAAGCTCGCAGCCGAGCGCGGGCTGTCATTTAGCGGTTGGCAGTTGTTTGTCGACGTTGGCCTCACGACGCACGAACAGGCACATGCGCTTATGACGCTTTTCGGCATTCCAGGAAACCCTCTGACCCGTCCCTGCGCCACGATTGATGAGGTGGAGCGTTTCATGGAAGAGATTGGCAAAAAGCGTGATCGCTTACCCTATCAAATCGACGGCTTGGTCGTGAACGTAAATAACGATGCGTTGTTTGAGCGTTTAGGTGTGGTTGGGAAAACACCGCGTGGCGCCATGGCCTGGAAATATGCAGCAGAACAGGGGACGACGGTCGTACGTGAGATTCGTGTGTCAGTTGGGCGTACGGGTGCGCTCACGCCGGTAGCCGTGATGGATCCGGTTGCTTTGGCAGGAACAACCGTCACGCATGCGAGTTTGCATAATGAAGACGAGATCACTCGCCTTGGGTTAAAGATCGGCGATACAGTGATTGTTGAAAAAGCAGGGGATATTATTCCAAAAGTTATCCAAGTGCTTCCCAAGCTACGTACCGGAAAAGAAAAAGCCTTTCGCATGCCGCAGGAATGTCCGATGTGCGGAGCGAAGGTGGTTCGTCGTGAAGGTGAGGTGGCGACGGTTTGTCCGAACAAGAACTGTTTTGCGCAAGAGATGGCGCGTTTATTGCACTTTGCAAGTCGCACCGCGCTCGATATTCGTGGTCTGGGAGACAAGATCGTCGAGCAGCTGTTGCAAGAGGGTCTGGCACGTGAACCAGCTGATCTGTATGAGCTCACACCCGGTGATCTTGAGCCACTGGAAGGCTTTGCGGAGCTTTCTTCAAAGAAACTTGTGGCAGAAATTCAGGCCCATCGTGAACCGCCGCTCGAGCGTTTGCTGATGGGTCTTGGGATTCGTCATGTAGGAGCTGAAACAGCGAATGATCTTGCAAGAGCTTTTGGATCAATTGAGAAGTTCCGCGCCGCTGATCACGAGACGCTCATGCAGATCGACGGTATCGGTGGAGTCGTTGCAGAGGCGATAGTAGAATTTTTACGAGACCCTCAAGAAAAAGCGCGTTTGGATCGTTTGCTGATGCATGTTACTCCGCAAAAAGTGAAGCAGATTGATCGTGCGTCTTTGCCACTCGCTGGAACAAGTTGGGTGCTCACGGGTTCACTTGAATCTCTTGGACGTGAAGAGGCGAAAGAACGAATTCGTGCGCTTGGTGGTGAGGTCGGCGAGAGTGTCTCTAAAAAGACCTCTTTTGTTGTGGTTGGGGCTGAGCCGGGCTCTAAATACGAAAAAGCGCAGAAGCTTGGGGTCACGATTTTGGATGAACAAGCGTTTTTGAAGAAGCTTGCAGGAAAATAATATAATACTTATGCCAGGTTTTACAGAGAAACAGCACGTATGGAAGCAGGAGATAAAAGAGGGAGCGCCTGAGGTTGTGCGTTCAGGTACGTCGAAAGAAATTATAATCTCTCCGGCGGAGCAGGTGAGATACAAAGAGCATGCAAAATTTGGTGCGATGTTGGCTAACGATCTACAGTGGGCCGTTTCTCAAGATCAAGCGCTTGATGAGATGGCAATAGAGGCACGTTTTCAAGGTCTTGCTAACCAGGGTCTGATAGGCGATCAGCGTAAACGGCTTGAATCTGTTCGGGATTTGCTCTTGCGGCAGTATGCAATTACCAAAAAAGTAGGCCGAAGGGAGTTATTGCGTCGTGTTGAATCGGCGGCTGACCGTCTCACTGGAGGGTTGGTGCAGTTTCGGCCTTCAAATGTGGACCCAGAGGATATAGAGATCACGCCTTTTGGAGCTATCATTGTCACGATCCGTGATCGTGCTATGTGGGAGGATGAGTTGGGATATTCAGAGGAAACGAAAGGATCTACTGTTCGGATAGATGAGCAAGATCGTGCCAAGCTTCCATTACGTGAACGAGAGGCAATAGAGAGGATGATCTTTTTACGGGCAACAGATGATGGGCGCTGGCAGTCTGCTGTGAGGCGCCATGAGCTATTTCACGATCTGTACGGACATGTTTTTAATGATGTCATGAAAGTGGACTACAAGAACGCTGAGCAGGCGAGCTGCTTTCGTGGGTTGCGTAACGAGTTGACTGCCTATGCTGTTTCCGAAGATTGGCAACTCAAATTGTCGTCTCTTTTGAATTGGAAGCAGAAGATTGGAAATAAGCGCATTCGTGAGCGCATCGTTTCATTGGTTGAAAAAGAGTGGGTAGCTGATGGAATGTCGGAAGATGAAGCTCATGCACGAGCCAAAACATTCACCGGAGAGATAGCCGCCATGGAGTATCATCTCTGCCGGCTAGCCATGGGTGGTTCAGAAGCCTTCGCTCCTTGGATCCATGCGCTGATTGCAGCCGAAAGCGTGAAGGAGCTGGTATATCATCTTTCTCATATTCCATCTGATCCAATTGACGTCGCAAAAATAGCCATTCAGCCGGGTGGTGTCCCTCATTTCGGAAAAACGACAGATCTTGTGCATTGGGCGTCAGTGAAGAGTTTACCGGTTCTGCATCTAGACGAGCTTGTAGAATCGCTTCGCCGGAAGCTCGAAATAGAAAAAGCCAAAGACGCCTCGTCTAGAGCGGTGCAAAATTGGACAAAGCTCTTAGAAGAAATTTTGGCGAACCGAGAAAAAATGGAACCTCAGGCAAGCGCTTCCACGACCGCACCCTCAGGCGGCTGATACTTCATCACCGCTTTGTTCTTGTAGAGGAGGGATTCGTCAGTGACGACGCCGGTTTCTCGACTGCGGGTTTGGCGCCAGATTTCGTTGGCGCGGTAATTCTGTTTTCCGTCGGTGAGATAGCGATGATTTTTCTCGATAATCGAATACGACGCTGCCATTCTTTGATCCGCACGAATCTCGCCCTTCAAATGTTTGTCGGTGGTCCAAAGATGAAGTTGAAAGGTGTTTTGTGTTGGGTTGTGAACCTGTAGGTCGAGATAGTTGTAGAAGAGTGCAGCGCCTGTTCCGAACGGAACGGTACGTCCGGAGTCTGGAAACAAATCAAAGCTATGATGATGTCGTTCCGTAACTTCGAGCGGAGAATGTAATACCATCCAATAGACAAGGTTCGCCAGCTGACATAGGCCGCCACCAATCCCGACGCGTGATTCGCCATTCGAAAGAATCAGGCCGTCCATGAAGCCACGTTCTTTTGTGGCTGGGCCAATGAGTCGCCACAGGGAAAGCGTTTCCCCTGGTTTGATGATTACGCCGTCGATTTCACGAATCGCGAGATTCAAGTTATGAACTTTATTATATTGCAAACGAAGGTCTACGTTGCCGAGGGTACGAATGAGGAGTGACTGGTGGGTGGTTACGCGCTCGGGAAGAGAGGTACCGCTGCGTGCTATGGCGTACTTCTTTTTTCCAAAATACCAATCAAACAACCGTGTCCATTGCTGGCGTTTGACGGCGAGGGAGTACAGGGCAGGATGAAGACTGGAAAGCGTGCGACGTGACATACAGGAGGTGAATCAAAAGAATATTGCCATGAAACGTTGAATTTTGCCTTGAATGACACGAAACCCTTCCGGTTTTAGCTGCGCTAGGCTACCGTATCGGCATATGTCATTGACGAAGGAAGAGGTCCTGCACCTAGCTAAACTGTCCCGATTAACGATTGAAGAAGGGGAGCTCGATACCTTTTGTGTACAGCTCGATGAGATTTTGGGGTATGTCGGTCGTCTGCAGGCTGTGACGATCAGTGATCGATCCGAGGCGCAAATCATTGGTGGGGCTGTGGTGCGTGTAGATGTGCCTGCGCCTTCTTCGAGTGATTTGCTTGAGATTCTGCAGGCAGAGTTTCCGGATCGTGCGGATCACTTGTTGCGTGTCCCAGGGGTCTTTGAAAAACCAAAAGATTAATCTATGTCATTGCCTCACCTTGAGTGGACGATTAAAACCGCCGCTGCCGCGCTCGCCAAAAAAGAGTTCTCTTCGCGCGAACTGACAGAGGATTATCTTGAGCGTGCCCAGCGCAAAAACGATGATTTGAATGCATACCTTTCATTTACGATTGAAGAGGCGCGTGCAGCTGCTGATGCGTCTGATGAGCGTCGGGCGCGTGGCGTGCCAAGTGGGCCCTTGGATGGTGTCCCGGTGGCGGTAAAAGACAATCTGATGATGCAGGGTACACGTACGACGGGCGGATCAAATATCTTGTCGAAGTACATCGCACCTTACGATGCCACCGTGATTGCGCGTTTGCGTGAAGCGGGAGCCGTTATTATTGGAAAAACCAACTTGGATGAGTTCGGTATGGGAGGCTCGACCGAGAATTCCGCCTATGGCGTCACCAAGAATCCATTGGACCTCACACGCGTATCGGGTGGATCGTCTGGTGGCAACGGTGCGGCTTTGGCGGCAGATATCTGCGTTGGTTCTCTTGGAACGGATACGGGCGGTTCGGTGCGTCTGCCGGCGTCTTTTTGTGGCGTGGTTGGGTTTAAGCCGACATATGGGCGTGTTTCGCGTTATGGTGCTATGGCGATGGCGTCTTCGCTCGACCAGGTCGGTCCGATGACTAAAACGGTCGAAGATGCGGCTATCATGCTCGACGTGATTCAGGGGCAGGATCTTCATGATCAAACGACTCGGCCTACTCAGCCGCTCGCTTTTGATCCAGCTGAAGGACTAGAGCCGATCAAAATCGGTTTACCAAAACAGGCCTGGTCGGTAGGGGGAATCGATCCAGGAGTGAAGGCGGCAATCGATGCAGCGATGAAGCGTTTTGAAAAACGAGGCGTAGAGTTCGTTCCCGTTGACGTTCCGTATATGGACGAAGCGCTGGCTGTTTATTACATCTTAATGCCATGCGAAGTGTCTTCGAACATGGGGCGCTTTGATGGGATTCGTTACGGGAACCGCGCCCAAGCGGATCGCTTGCTCGATACGTACCTCGAGTCGCGTACGAAAGGCCTGGGTCAAGAAGTGCGACGTCGCATTCTTGTTGGGACCTACGCTCTTTCAAAAGGCTATTACGACGCCTATTACGTGAAGGCGCGTCAGGTGCAGGCTGAGATTCGTAAGGCGTATGCCAAGGCCTTTGAGCAGGTTGATCTGCTCATGACCCCCACCTCTCCAACGGTTGCGTTCAAGATTGGTGAGAAAGCAGCGGATCCGCTCGCGATGTACCTGCAAGACGTGTTCACGGTGTCAGTAAGCGTCGCGGGTTTACCGGCAATTTCTATTCCCTGCGGATTGAGTGATGGAATGCCGGTTGGTATGCAGCTTACAGGTCCTTCCATGGGGGATGATCTCGTACTTGCTGCTGCCCATGCTTTTGAACGCCTTCCACCTGAATGATCTTTCAAATTGTCTTGCAACCCACACAATCTCTCGCGACCGAGACCACGAGCGACGGCTCTTCAATTGGATCGATGGCATTGGCGGTGTTGGTGGTAGTGGCTGTGATGGCAGGTGGGATTGCCATTCATAATCTGTTGCGCAAACTACGTCGACCGGAACTCGATGGACTGACCCCAGAGAGGGTGAAGCGTTTGTGGGATCAGATTTTGCAATCAGCGAAACAAGGTAAGCTTGGAGGCAAGATCGCAATCATCGAAGCCGACAAACTGGTCGATAACGTCATGAAGTCGATGCTCATTCCGGGTGAAACGATGGGGGAGCGTCTTAAGATGGCGGCGCATAAATATCCCGGAATTCGGGACCTCTGGCCGGCGCACCGTGTGCGTAATCGTTTGGTACATGAAACCGACTATGAGCTGAGAGAAGGGGATGCGCTCATCCTGCTCGAGGATTTTCGAAAGGCGCTGCGAGAGCTAAATGTCATGTAGCGTCATCGTATGTTGCCGTATTTTGGGCTGACGACGGTTCCTGTGTTCGGGATTCCCTTTCAAGTGTGGGGGACGATTGTGGCATTGGGGTACGGTCTTGGAACCTATCTTGCGTGGCGCCGCGCGAAGCGGCGCGGTCTTGATGCTGAGCAGGTACTTGATTTGGCGTTTTGGATTTTTATCGCAGCATTCGTCGGGTCACGGTTATTGCATGTGTTGGCGTATGATCCGGGGTACTACCTTGCTCATCCGCTTGAAGCCTTGGACCCACGTAAGCCGGGCTATGCGATTTTCGGTGGGTTTCTTGGAGCGGCGGTGGTCTTTGTGTGGACCGTGTGGCGACAAAAGTTGGCGTTCTTTGAATACGCAGATGTATTGATCTGGGGAATGCCCTGGGGTTGTGGCGTGGGCCGCATCGGGTGTTTCTTGATCCATGATCATCCAGGAACGCTCACGCATTTTGCCTTGGGTGTGCGGTATCCAGATGGTCAAGTCCGGCATGATCTTGGCCTGTATCTCTCTCTGATTGGTTTTGGGACGGGCATCTTCTTTCTCTGGTTGAGCCGCAAACAGCGTCATCCCGGTTTTTGGCTGGGTGTGTACATGTTGATTGAAGGTCTCTCCCGCATCTGTTTAGATTTCTTGCGTGTTCAGGATACGCGCTATCTTGGGCTCACGCCTGCGCAATATTTATCTCTGCCGCTCATCGGTTTGGGGGTGTGGTGTATCTGGCGTTCCTCACGCGTGCTAAAATCTCACGTATGAACTCACAATCTTCTTCCAATACAGGCTTAATTGCGGGAATAGTTGTCGTCACGATCGCGCTGTTTACGGGCCTGGTGTTTTTGTTGATGCGTTTGCCAGCGGATTCTGCCCTTCCTCAAGATGAAAACGTTACGTTTTCCGATGCGGCAGACCCAAGCGTTGGACCAGCGGATGCGTCGATTGTGGTTCATATGTATGAGGACTTTGAGTGTCCCGCCTGTGCCGCTTCACATCCAATCATGAATCAAGTGGTCGAGAAGTTTAAGGATCGTATCCGTTTTGTGTGGAAAGATTTTCCTTTGGAGACGCTGCATCCAGCGGCTCGTCCGTCGGCCAATGCGGCTCGTTGTGCGCAGGTGCAAGGAAAATTCTGGGATTACCAAGAGAAGCTCTTCACGTTGCGTGACTGGGTGAAGGCCACGAATCGTACGGAGGCCTTTGTAAACCTCGCAAAGAACATCGCGGGGTTGAATCAGGATCAATTTAAAGCCTGTGTCGAGGCGAGCGCTCAGGACTCCCTGGTCGCAGCAGGTATTCGAGAGGGTTTCGCGAACAAGGTGTCAGCGACTCCAACCTTCTTTGTGAACAAGCGTCGTCAATTTGCGATGCCGCTTGCCGAATGGGAAAAGGTTTTGAACGCCGCTTTGGCAGAGAGCCCGTCCACTTCGACGGCTGCCTCGACAACCCGTTGAGGCTCACGTAGAATCTTAGTGCTTATTCATTCAATCATGTCCTGATCTTTGAGATCTTTTCTATGGATCATTCGCAAGGCGGTTTGTGGGACTCAAGTCCAAAGACCACATTCTATCTCGGATTGTTTGTTGGAATCGCTGTGTCGTCTGTGTTGGCTTTGGTGTTAGTGTTTGGCATGCTCATGAGTGGTGGTTCGATTGGTAGCCGCGCGGTCGCGGATGCTCCAACCCCAAGTCCATCCGCTCAGCCAAGCGTGAATGATCCAAGCGCGGCCCAGCCACCAGCTGGTCCCGTAAAAGAGGTCTCTGACAGCGATCATCTTCTTGGAAAAAAGGATGCCAAGGTGACGGTCATCGAATATTCGGATTTCCAGTGCCCATTCTGCAGTCAGATCGAGCCATCGCTTGAACAGATGCGTAAGGATTTCCCAAATGATGTCCGTATGGTCTATCGCCACTTCCCATTGTCTTTTCACCCAGAGGCCCAGAAGGCGGCTGAAGCCTCGGAATGTGCTGCGAAGCTTGGTGGGAACGATGCTTTCTGGAAAATGCACGACCAATTGTTTGCCAACCAGCAGACGCTTGGTACGGAGCTCTACACTCGTTTGGCCAAAGAATTACGCTTGAACGAGGCGAACTTTAAGAAGTGTTTGGACAGCGGCGAGATGGCGGCCAAGATCAGCGCTGACATGGCTTCTGGTAATGACGCCGGAGTCAACGGTACGCCAGCGACCTTCATCAACGGCAAGCTCGTGAGCGGTGCAGTTCCATACGCCACGCTCAAGGCTGAGCTGACGGCAGCGGGAGCGAAGAACTAGGCGGTTGAGTTACTTGAAGCAGAACAGCAAAATCCCCGGGAAAACCGGGGATTTTGCTGCCCCTTGGTTAAAAAATGGCTTGTTAGAGCCAAGATATTGACGAAAAGTAATATTTGACTATAATTGTGGGTTCTTTTCATTCAATCTAAATCCAAGGAATATCCCTGCATGTCTCGTCTCATGGGCATGAGGCTTGAGGTGTTCAGGGTGTTTCAATGGATTGGACCTAGTTCAAAGAGAGGGCAGAGGACCATGTTTGTTGTTTTTGGCCTTGCGATGGGTGTTTCGGTGGGGGTCGGGTTCGTGATGGGTGGGGCGACCATCACCGCCTTTCACGGCCTGACCCACTTCGACGCGCTGCGCGCGAAGGACGCGCCGCCGACCCTCGGGATGTACGGGTGGCTGCACATGCTGCATCACCGCGACATTCCGCATGAGGTGCCGGTAGCCGAGCCGACGGAGCGTCCCAGCCTCTTCTCGTACTTCGCTCCGCGGTGGATGCACGAGATCTCGCAGAGCTACTGTCGCGAGAACGGCCGCGTGTTCCTGCGTCCGTACGCCGGTCCCAAGGGTCTGGAGGACGTGATGTGGGCGATCGAGAACCTCTGGGTCCACGACCGTTGGGAGGGGATCCGGCGGCTCACTGCCTACCGCGCCCTCGTGGTGGCGGGTGTCGCTGTTGGTGTCACACTTATTAGTGGCGCCAGCGTCGGGATGGCCTGCGCGACCTCGGTCGTGCTCGCCACCGGCTACGTCGCGGGCACCGTGGTCCTGATGGTCGCCTACGACCTGGAGCACAAGTGGACCCACGTCGGGGGACCGTTGGTGTCGACGTTCCACGCGTCGCACCACGGGAACCAGAAGCGCAACCTCGGGATGTGGGGCCGGAACAACTGGCAGCTCTACAAGGGGCATCCGCTGCTCCAGTTCACGCTCAAGGAGATCCGCCGGGCGGAGACCCTCGCTTCGGCCTTGCGGCCGGGCCTGAGGGCGGCCTGGGAGCGCGCCGCGCAGGAGGCGCGTAGCGCCTACACGGCCGCTTGCGGTCGCTGAGCTGACAGAGCTCAAAAGCTTTCATCGATATGTGCCGCAGTGAGAGCGGACGTCGACGGGAATGAAGGCTATCTGCTGAAGTGCAAGAGCCCGTCTTGCACGCACAAAAAGACACCACGTTTAGTGGTGTCTTTTTGTGTGTTGATTAGCCTCTAGCTCTTCCGCTCCCCGTGCATGAGGAGTTCCAAGGCATGATCGAACGATCCGGCAGCCGTCACGGTTCCATTGTTCACGAAGAAAATTTCATCGGCGTTTTCGATGGTGTTCAAGCGATGGGCGATGATCACTTTTGTAGTTGTTTTCGGGAGCTTTTCCAACACCTCCTCTAAGAGCCGTTCTGTTACCGTGTCAATGTTTGCTGTTGCTTCATCGAGAATCAATAGCTCAGGCTTGCGTAAAATTGCCCGCATAAAGGCGATCAACTGACGTTGACCTAAGCTGATACCGTCATTGGACGACTTTACGAGCGTATCTACACCTTCCGGAAAGCGTGTGAGGAGGGTTTCAAATCCAGCTTCTTTTAGAGCCGTTAGCTTAGCTTCTTTTGAAGCCTTTCCATACGAGGCATTTCCATGGAAGATATTGTCCAAGACGCTTCCGGTAAACAAGAACGGCTCCTGAAGAATAAACCCAATATGTTGCGCGCGATCTTCGGAAGAATACGAGCGTACATCTCGTCCATGCAGCAACACTGTTCCTTCTGACGGGTCATAGAGGCGCGCCATGAGCGAAGCGGTCGTCGTTTTGCCTCCACCTGTGGGACCGACGAGGGCGTATGTCTTGCCCGGCTCGAGATCAAAGTTGATATGCTTCAAGACGGTTTTTCCATCAGGGTAGTGGAAGGAGACGTTCTTGAATTCTAGAATTGATTCGGCACGTGTGTGGGTTGTGGAGGTAAGAGTTGCTAGCTCGAGTGGGTTATTGAGGATAGAGGATACGCGATCCCAGCCGGCAACGGCTAGCTGCAAGTTTGTCCAGAGAGTTGCTATTTGGCGTAAAGGTGAGTAAAAGCGATCCAAATAAATCAAGAAGCTCAAGAGGAAGCCGATGGTGAATTGACCGTGGGTAATCATCATCAATCCGAACCCTACGACGATAAGTTGGCCAATGTTTGAGCTTAAATCGTAGAGGGGAGTGAAAAGATTGTTCGTGGCTCCTGCTTTGACGGAGGCGTTGAAGTTGGCCGAGTTCGCTGTATCAAAGCGTGCCCGGAAATAGTCACGGCGGTTGAAGGCGACGATCACTTTGAAGTTATCAAGGCTTTCCTGGATTTCAGCACTCAACCCACCGATGCTTGTTAGGCTGGCAGCGTTCCGTCTCTTAACCCATGAGGCGGTGACTTGAGTAATAAAGAACATCACGAGCGCTGGAATGAGGGCGAGTAATCCAAGTCGTGGATTCAGGACGAGCATGAAGACGGCAGCACCAACGATTAAGAAGATACTTCCGAAAAAGCGCATCAGAATTTCAGAAAAGAACTGATTGAGCTTATCTGTATCGTTGTTGATGCGTGAAATGAGATCGCCTGCCTTGGTCTGATGGAAGAAGGCGATTGGGAGCGATTGTAGCTTCGTGAAGACATTATTACGTAAGTGGAACAGGACGTTTTGTCCGATCGTTCCCATCAGAGTCATTTGGAAGTATCCAATGAAATAGGTCACGATGAAAGCAGCAAACAAGACCCCAACATACGTAAAGATACCGGTATATTTTCCTGCAACGACATACGTATCCACCACGTGGCCGAAAGCGAACGGTGTTGCCAGCATGACGCCTGAGTTGAAAAGAAGGCCGGCGACAGCTAAGGCAAGATCACGTTTGTTCGTGGCCATGAGCTTGAGCAGGCTAGTCATTTTAAGCGGCTTAGGCGTTGGCGTCATACGTTTCTGTTGAGCGTTGAGATTGAGCGATCTGAATGTATTCTGGGCAGCGTTGCATGAGTTCTACGTGTGTTCCGCTGGCGATTACTTCGCCCTCCATTAATAAGATGATCTGATCGTAGTCCTCGATGGGGGCGATCTTTTGCGTGATGGAGATGAGGGTGAGATTCGGGTAGTTCTTTGCCACATTCGAGAGGATGCGTTGCTCGGTATTCGTATCAACGCGTGCTGTGAAATCGTCCAGAAACAAGACCTTAGGGTTTAGTGCGAGTGCTCGAGCGAGCATGACGCGCTGCTTCTGACCGCCTGATAGAGATGTGCCGCGTTCGGAGACGCTCGTTTCAAGTTTATCTGGTAACGTTTCGATAAAGTCTTTGAGTTCAGCAGTTTCAATCGCTGTGTTGAGGTTGGCGCTATCAACCGCTTCGCTGAATGCGATATTTTCTCGGAGAGGTAGATTAAATATGATGCTGTCCTGAAATACAAAGCCCACTTGTGAATGAAAGTGTGTTTGGTTGTAGTCCGACAGCTTATGACCATCAAATGAAATACTGCCGGATGTCGGAGGAAGGAGTCCGGTGATAAGTTGGAGTAATTGCGTCTTTCCGGCGGCTGTAGGTCCAACGATGGCGTTTTTTGTACCTGGCTTAATGGAGAATGAGACATCTCTTAATACCATTTTATCTCCGTAGCTTAAAGAGAGATGTTCGATATCAATCTGGCCATGGATATCTGCTGTTATGGTCCCTGTTTCGATTGGATCTGTAGCTTGAAGTACTTCAGACACGCGCGCATATGAGGCGCTCGCACGGCTTATGGCGTTACTCATGAAGCCGATGATCAGAATAGGGAAAATAAGGAGAGCGAGATAGCCGTTAAACGCCGCAAGCTCGCCCAATGTCATATCACCCGTGATGACTAAATGGCCGCCGAAACCCAATACGATCAAAGCCGCGACACTTCCTAAAAAGTTCACGATCGGAATCGCACTCGCGAACACACGGAGGATTTTTAACCCGACATCTTTTGCCTTGCTGTTTGCGTCTAAGAATTTTTCAAATTCTTGTTGCTGTGCATTTAGCACGCGAATCAGTGCCGAACCCAAAATGCTTTCGTTAATAACCTTATTTAATCGATCGATTACTTCTTGTGATTCTTTGAATAGCGCCCCAACTTTCGAAAATATTTTTGAGAATGTGAGTGCAATGAGGGGAAGGATAAGAAGAACCGCTAATGCAAGTTTCCAGTTTATGGATAGTAATAGAGCGCTTGCTCCAATGATGATCAGGATGGAGGAGGCAATAGAGACAATTGCCTGTGAGACGAAGAGTTTGACGGCATCGACATCCGAGGTAAGGTTTGTGAGGAGCTTAGAGGATGTTGCCGTTTGAATGTAATCAATACTTTGCTTTGAAATTTTGTGAGCAACTTGGGTACGTAAATCACGAGCCACTTTTTCAGAGGCATAGGTTTGAACAAGGCTTTGCAGATAGGCAAATACGAAGATCAGTACGGCGGTCGCTAAGAAGATGAACGCAAACGGCTGGAGTGCGAACGTGCCCTTTGTGAAGGCATCAATCCCTGCGGCCACGCGCTTCGGAATGGAGAGGCTGAGGAGGTTGCTGGCGGCGGATAGAGCCAGTAATCCAATAATGAGCCATTTATAGGGTTTTAATAGCCCAAATAAGCCTGCACCCGTTGAGCGAGATCGTTTTTCCATAAAGGTTTCTAGTATAGCTGTTCGTTGACGAAAATCAACCTACGACCAATAGTGAACGTCTATGGCTCACAACAACATTGAAATTGAGATCCAAGTCCAAGTTGAGCGTGTAGAGCCGCTCATAGCGTTCCTGAAAGCGCACGCCACCTTCCGAAAAGAAACACATCAAATCGATGAGTACTTTTCGTCCAAAGACGAAGACAAAGACTTCTTAAAGACGCGCCCGGTTAAAGAGTGGTTACGGGTGCGTGAGGCGAACGGCACGGCATCCATGAACTATAAAGACTGGCAATATGATGCGCAGGGGAAGAGTCAATACTGCACGGAGTATGAGACGAAGATCGAAGACGCGTCTCAGGTAAGAAATATCTTCAAGGCGCTTTACTTCAAGTCGATCGCTGTCGTGGACAAGCACCGGACGATCTATTCCTTTAAAGACTATGAGATCTCGATCGATTCAGTCAGGGATCTAGGTGAGTTTGTCGAGATTGAGTACTGCGGTTTTGAAAACGTGACCGATCCCAAGCGTGCCACGGATGATATGGTCGCATTTTTGAAGGAGATTGGTTGCGGCAAGATCACGCGAAACTATCTCGGATATCCGTTCATGATCTTGTTCCCGGATGAAGCGACGTACGAAGAGGTGTAGCGAGTATGGTACCCTAGAGCGGTCTTTCTATGGAACATCCGCCCCTTCAAACTGCGACGCCGACTCGACCGGATGCGCGCGATATACGTCGTGAGATGAGGGTCGAGCATGAAGAGCGTGAAGTGAAGCTCATGGCGTCGTTCCATGTAGATCGTTTAATGGAGGCGGCGCAGGATGCTCTTCGGGATATCTCGCCTGATGAAGAAACAGCCATGGCAGAATGGAATGAGTATCTGAGCAAGGAGACGGAGTCTACAAAAGGATTTCAGCGACTCATCGAAGACATGAGAGAAGCCTTGCAGCCCGCAAAGCCTGGAGCTGAGAAACGTTTGCGACAAGTGAATCTAGAAGCGCCAGCGTGGAGAGAGAAGCGAGATGGCTGGAAGGCGAGTATTTCTCAAGATCTGATCCATTTAGGTATTGTTAAGCCTGAAGCGCAGGTATCGGTTTTGGGAGAGGTTGATCCTTTGCTCGAAGCTTCGGCGGCTACGATGACGGCATATGCGGTGTTGGATGAAATAAACGCTTTTAAGAAAGCCCGAAAGGGCGATCTGCTCGACCCGAAACAGCGACCGGAGGCGCTTCATCAACTTGAGTGGTTTCTGGCGCAGGAATTTGGTTGCGCGGCGGACGAGGCGGCCCTGTATGTAAAAGTGGCGGTTGAAGAGCTAACGCCATCAAAGAAGCCCAGTTTACAAGATATTGCGCAAGTCGCTGAACGCATCTGGACCAAGTACGGAGCGCAGTCCGTGAAAACCCAGGCGGCGCGTATGGTGGTTGGCTCACTTATCAATGAGCAATTACGCGAGATTATACGTCAAGATGAGAAATTTTATCTCCGCGACGGGGAGTTTCGTTTGGACTTATTTATGGCTTTCATCGGGGTGCACGTGGGCGCGAATGTTGCTGGTGTTGTTGAACGTGCTACGGACTTAGAAATGCGTCGATCAGTGAAATATGAATTGAATCGCCGCCTTGTCGACGCGATGTTTTTCCGTCGTTGGGAATTTGCGCCGGCGGTGAATGATGTTGATATGATGGAGGCGATCGAAAAAGGAAATCGTGCGATTGAGTGGCTCATGAACAAAGGATTCGCTCGCATGATCCCGGCTCTACACGGGGCCGTTCTTGCAACGCATCAACTTACGACCATCCATCCTCTTATGGCGATGACAATATGTGCTGGTGGAGTAGCGACGATCATGGCAGAAAAGAAAATCGGAGAACGTAATAGACAGGAAGAGGATCAATCCGAGCGTGCACGTAAACGTATGAGTGCTGAATTTAAAATCCTGCGAACAGAAACAGAGGCGCTCAAGGTTTCGGATCGGGCGGGGGATATGGCGAGCTTGGTCCGTGAAGGGATGAATGCGTCTGAAGGGCGCGCCGCGCAGCCCGTAAAGCAGCGTGTCGTTGAGGAATTAGTTACTCGTCTACCAGCCCAGGCGCTCGCTGCAGCAGTCGGTGTAGTGGGTAAATTCCTCCAAAGGACGAAGGGTATGACGGGTGAAGAGGTCGTACGGCAGATGAAGGTGGCGAGTCGTTTAGTGCCTGCCGTACGAGATATTGCGGAGCTCGTCGAAACGGATTTTACACGTGAGATTCAAAATTTTCGCAAAATGGAGGCGGTTCTTGGCTCCGAGGACGATCTAGACTCTCCAGACGGATCGCTTGAACAAGCGCGTGTTCCATTTAGCACACTCCCTCATCGTACAATCACCTTCCGCAATTTGTGGTTTCGAGATGTATTAAAAGGGGTTACCGAGGAAATAGAGGAGGGCACCTTTGCGCTCTTGGTTGGAAAATCTGGAACCGGAAAGTCCACCATCCTTCGGCATATTACGGATATTCTGCCGACAGAATACGGCGAGGTACTGATCGGAGGAGTTCCAGTATCTGGAGTGAAGAAGTTCGGTCCAGATTCTTTGTACGCTTCCTTAGCCTACGCGAATCAGCAACCACGTGTCTTTCCCGATAAAAGTGTTCGAGAAAATATCATGATGTGGATTCCTCATCTTGAGCGAACGGACGATGAGATCTGTGAATTGTTGGATGGGCTTGGTTTGCAAAAGTTTTCTAAACGCTTAGATGAGCCGCTTGGATATGCATCCGGAGGAGAGACGCTCCGAATGGGTTTGGCGCGTGCATTGATTAAGCGCCCAAAGATTTTGTTGCTCGATGAGCCAACGGGCCCTCTTGATCCAGAGACGGCAGATGATACTTGGGCATTATTGGAAAAGATGCATGAACGTGATCCGGGTATGACGATTGTGTGTGTGACGCATAGTGAGAAGGTTATTGATGAGTTCGACGCAAGCGCTTCCGGTCGAAAACAAGTTATTCGTATGGGAGAAATTCAGCCTGGCGCAAAAAAAGTCGAACAAGTTGCCTAACACGGTGCGTGAACTATTGTTTTTCTTTCTCAAAAGAGCGATGGTATAGAAATGTTCGTTACGAATCATGTTTTGATCGGCGCGCTGATCGCTCAAGAGTTGCCAATGCAGCTCATCTTGGCGTGTGTGTTGGCGTTCATATCACATTTTTTGATTGATATCGTTCCTCACGGTGATACGGATTTGTATCGAGGCTATTTAAATGGCAACAGGCGCAAGATGGCGATCTTTACCACGGTGGTTGACGCAGCGATTGCGGCGGGTTTGCTGGTGTTTTTCATCCTTCGAGCCCCCTCTGGATATGGATTGTCGACTCTCTTCATTCTTCTATTCAGTGCTGCTCCAGATATTCTTGTAGGGTTTCAAGAGCTTTTGCCTACGCGATTCTTGAACTGCTTTCATCGCGTACATTTTTTCTTTCACGGATTGATCACACGTCAGGTCGGAGATGTGTCGCATGTGGCTGGGTTAGGGATTGAAGCCGTGCTCGTGGTATTGATTACGTGGCGATTGGTAATTGCTTGAAACGACGTATCCATCATTTCCTTCTTATATGAGAACATCGCTGCGCATTCCTACAAGTCGCACACACGGCGTCTATGGCATTTATGATGGTGTACGTGGGAAACCGCTGGTCATTTTTGTGCATGGCCTCCCGGGGAGTGTTGTAGATGGGCTACATGAGCGTGCTTGTGCATGGTTTGCAGCACACGGTTACGCCACATTTCGATACAACCTCTATGGGTGGCAAAGCGACGCACGTCAACTGATTGATACCACGTTGCGTATACTGGCAGATGATCTCGATGCTATTGTGCGTTTTTTTCGATCACAGGGGACGAAACGTATCTTCGTCGTTGGACACAGTTTGGGTGGTCCGCAGATTTTGCTTGCAAAAGAACAGGCATTTGATGGTGCCGTGTTGCTCGATCCATCGTATGATATTTCGTTCATCAAAGAAAAATATGGGTTTCCTGGAGGGAAATACATCAGGTCTCTGCGTGGGTATTTTATGCAATGGGGGATTAATACTGTGATTGGGAGGGCAATGGCACAAGAGGTTGATGCGATAGATTGGAATGCACTGCCTAAAACATTTCACAAACCACTCAAGATTATCACAGCAGAAAAAGGAGTGCTTGTACGAGGAGCGCGCGCCTACTTTTCACACGCGCAAGCACCCAAGAACCTCCAGATCGTCAAAGGAGCTACTCATTATTTTAATGACCGTCCCGGCATGGAAGATCGTGTGTTCGCATCGATCTTTTCTTGGTTTGAGAAATATCGATAAACATCGTCAAAGCATACGAATTTCGTGGTTGTGAGATGAAATAAAAAAAGTTGACAGTCCAACGTTTCCATATTAATTTTTTGGCGTGTTCAGCCGGAAAACTCTCACCCCGGTTGCTCACAGAGGTGCGCCATGGAGCGCGAAGAAAACAAGGGCGACAGCAAGAAGGGCGACAGCAGCAAGAAGACCTCCATCACCCTCGACTGCGGCGTGCAGGGCTGTTGCCCGACGCTGCACCGGCTCCCCGCCGGGGGGTTCGAGCTCGTCGGCGACGACGGGCAGAAGGTCCAGCTCAGCGACGCGCAGGCGAAGCACATGCAGAGCGCGATCGACGAGCTGCTGGGGTCCTGAACTCGGACGCGCTACTACGCGCGTCTACAACCATGAGGGGGCTGGGTCCATAGCTTGGACCCGGCCCTCTCGCTAAATCTGGAGGTATCTCATGCGGTTGTCGCGCTATCTTCGAACGCGTGAACGGAAGAAGGGGCTGACAGCCGTGTTCCACGTGCTGCATCCAGATCCCTATTTCGTTCGTACGTCTGCGTGGGAGGAGTTCCTTCACGACCCTTCCCGTCCCTTCACAGGACGACAAGATCTCGTGCGTCGAGGATTGTTGATCGAGGATCCGGCGGAGGATGATCTGGCATTCGCCCATGCTCAGGCATTGGTGTCTGCTAAGCTGTCCATTCCGCGCATCCTGTATCTCATTCTCGCACAAGGATGTAACTTCGCGTGTGGGTACTGTCCCATCCCTCGTCTTCCTGAGATGGAGCGGGCTGGTCGTCTTTCATGCGAAGATGCAGAGGCTGGTCTGGATCTCTGGGTGCAACACCTGGCGGATGCAAATGGACCGGAGAACTACATCATCTTTTATGGCGGAGAGCCGCTTCTCAACAAGCGTGTGTTCTTCTTCTGCCTGGAAGAGATCGCGAAGCGGAAGGCGGATGGTCGTCTGCCTGTATCGACGCAGCTCATGCTCGCGACGAACGGTTCATTGATGGACGAGGCGGTCATCGAAGCCTGCCTTGCTCACAATGTCCTGGTTGCGCTCGGCATCGATGGTCCACGTGAACAGAACAATCGTCTGCGTGTCTATGCTGATGGACAAGGAACGTACGATCAGATCGTGAAGACACTTCGCGAACTGCATGAACGCGGCGTGCGTACGGCGGTTTCGGCCAGCCTGACGCCCTACACGCTCGAGACGCTCCCGACACTCACCGAATTGCTCATGGAGCTCGGTGTCTACAAGTTCGGCATTAACTTCCTGAAGGGCCGTGCCGTCATGGAGCTGATGCCCGAACAGTGCGCTCGGGATACGTATCTGACGCGTGAAGTAGAAGCGGTGATTGGGCGTTATCGGGCAACCGGAGACACGTCCTACGAGTACCAGGTGGAACGCAAGTGGCAGGCGATGGTCAATCGTGATTTCTTTCCGATCGACTGTACCTGCTACGGGAACCAGCTAGTTATCCGCGCAGACGGGGGTGTGAGCAACTGCCCCTTCTACGACGCAAAGCTCGGTCAGGTGCGATCACTTCCGCCTACATTTCGTATCGCGGACACGTCGATCGTGCAGGGCTGGCGCGCGCGTTCTCCGCTGGTTCACCCCGCATTCGAATGGGAGGATGGAAAGGCGCTCGCTGGTCACGGCTGCGCCTGGAGTGCGATCGACGCACACGGCGATGCGCAGCATCCGGATGAGGCTGCGAGTCAGTTCTCACTCGCCTTGTTTGAGCTGCTGATCTGGCACAACGCTCCAAGAGAGGAGGGAGAGGAATGAGCGAAATCATCGGAATCATCGGGGGGTCGGGGATGGAGGACGCGCGAGCGCTCTTCGATACGCCGCCTGATGAGCGAACGATCTCTACCTCCTACGGCGCACCGTCTGATGCGGTGCTCATTGGAGAGATCGCGGATACGCCGGTCGCCTTCATCGCGAGGCACGGTCGCGCCCATCATCTTCCGCCGCATCGGATTCCCTACAAGGCAAACCTTTCGGCGCTCAAATCGCTCGGGGCAAAGGCGGTCATCGCGACCTGCATCGTGGGGAGTCTCAAGCGGAAGATTCAACCTGGCCATGTGGTGGTTCCGGATCAGTTCGTGAATCTCACGCACGGCCGCGATGGTCAATCGATCGAGGAGGATGGAAGCTTTCTCCATGTCCCGATGGGGGAGCCCTACTGCGCCTCGTTGCGAAAGAAGTATGTGTCCGCGCTCAAGCGAACGACTCGAGGCGTGCATGCTCGGGGGACGGTGGTCGTCATCCAGGGGCCACGCTTCTCCACCAAAGCTGAGAGCCGTTTCTTCAGTCATCAGGGGTGGGACGTGGTCAACATGACCCAGTACCCTGAGTGTCTCTTCGCGCGAGAGCTTCGGTTGTGCTACGCCGTGTCCGCCTTCGTGACGGACTACGACGTCGGTACTGGTCGAACGCTCAGCATGCATCCGGAAAACATGGAAGCAGTGCTCACGATCTTTCGGAAGAATACCGATAAGGCACGTGCGGCACTGCGAGCTGTTCTGCCGGAACTGCGTAACTTCAACTGCGATTGTGCAACCCGTGTGATCAGGGAGTACTATCGCGAGGAGGAATCCTAGTATGCTCGATGTACAGAAACTGGCCAAAGCCTACGGAGACGTCGACGTCGTACGCGACGCGTCGTTCAGGCTTGGCGATGGCCAGCACGCCGCTCTCGTTGGCTACAACGGGACGGGTAAGACGACCATTCTCAAGATCATCGCTGGTCTTGAGCAGCCTGATACGGGGACGATCACGATCGGTCCGGGACAGACGATCGGATGTCTCGATCAGGATACAAGCGCCATCGGCAACGAAACGGCTATTGATTACCTGCGTACGAAGACAGGAGTCGACCGTGTCGAAGCCGAGATGGTGAAACTCGCTGATGCGCTTACGACATCGGAAGCGCTCGCACAGTACGGGGATCTCCAGGATCGATTCGAGCGCATGGGGGGCTATGACTTCCAGCGCCGTGTCGAAGCGATGCTCGAGGGGATCGGTGTAGGAGTCGACAAGGTCTCTACGCCGATGTCCGAGCTGAGTAGTGGCCAGAAGCACAAGATCGGCCTGATCGCGCTGTTGCTGCGCGAGGACGACATTTTGCTTCTGGATGAGCCAACCAACAATCTCGACCTGCCGGCCATCATCTGGCTGGAGCGGTACCTCAAGTCCTCCACGCGAACGATTTT
>CAZENZ010000010.1:0-23573 GCA_964513705.1 uncultured Gammaproteobacteria bacterium | reverse complement strand
TCGCTCCGCCTGCTCCGCCGCCACCCCCACCAACTGCTCCGCCGCCACCCCCACCACCACTCGTTGGAGAAGTTGTCGCACATGCGCTCGTTGTGACCGTCGAAGCAGTAGATGTTCCCGCTTCAATATCTCCACGATTCCGTGCAATCGTCGCAAATGAGTAGCTCGTATTACAGGTAAGACTAGATACCGTCAGCGTTGCCCACGTTGTGCTGGTCTGCCACGTCGCAGAACTCGACGCCACGCCTGAAGCATCGAGATACGAGCCTAATGTTGAGCTATAAATTGCATACTGGGTCGACGTGGAATTTCCATCATCCGGAATAGCAACGGAAACGGTCGTTCGAGAAAGGGCCGACACCGTTGGTGCGGATGAGGTTGTAGCCAGAGTATAGAAGGAACTACTTGTCGCATACGACGATGTTCCACCAGCATTTCTTGCAGCGACTCGGACAAGGTACTCCATGTTTGGGGCTAAACCGCTGAGACTAGCGCTTGTCGCATCTGCCGCCAAAGTACTCGCATGACTACTCGGAAAACTCTCCCCCGTCGAGACGTTCACGTAATCAATCAAGTAGCTCGATTCATTCGTCGCATTGTCCGTCCAGCTAATCGCTGCGGTTGTGGTCGTTATTGAAGACGCAGCCGTCGCACTTGGCGCCGTTGGACTCGTGCGAATAGCCGCAATCGATACAAGCTGATCACGTGAGCTCAGGTTGAATGCCGCTGAAGTAGACGCGTTGTATCCCGATAGCGATCCAACCGTGACGATATATGGATTATAGCCACCATTTGTAACCTCTGATCCCATCATGTTGATGACATAAGCAGGTAATCGGATGTAGGACGTGTAGCCAGAACCATCTGTGGCCCCAAAAGATCTCTCCGTCATGCCCACATCGGTTGACGTTGCATACATCCCCGACACAACTTCGCCATCCGTATCGGATACATAGACCCGCGCTCGAAACTTGACCAACAAGCTCCCCAAGGGAGACACGACCGTACTTGAAGTCCTGGTAAAGCTCACGTTATCGAAGATGTTCTGACTGTTCGCGGCTAGTGAAACATCGTAGGCAGTACTATTCGAAACCACGCTGTCCTGTATCGTATTGTTTGCAGTTGTTCCTTCAAAAGCAACACCGATCAAATTCGCCGTGGATGTCACATTTGAAATCGTCCATCCTGAAGCTTGCGATAAACGAATACCTGCATACGATGCCTGCGTTCGTGTGATCGCTGGCGGATCCGTGACACCTACAAGGGTCGCTCCGGCACCAGCTACTGCGGCCGCACCATACGTATACACACCACCTGTAGGGGTAAATACATTGGAGATGAACGTCTCAACGGTCAACGGCACCTCCAGAGCACATGCCGCTTCCAAGGCACCGCCGGAGCTCGCCACGGAATTTGGAACGAGCACGGTCAGATGATTTCCTAGAATATCGACCAAGGCAATGTGAAAAGATTCCGTTCCAGAGTCTGTCAACGACGTTACATCGAAGTTATCAGCAGTCGCAAAATCTACCTCGCAAGATCCATTCGGAACGACCAACATCGTCTCAGGTGCAACACCAAACATGGCAATTCCTTCATTATAGTCGGTTAGACCGTGCGAAAAGAGAAGCTTTGTCGTTGTATAGGTAGCGCTACCCAAAGCAGCACCCGTCAGCCGTACACCGCTCAACGTGGAAGTACTCACCCCGTGCAAACGAATCGCGTCCGCGCCTGAAGCAGCTGTGACCACTGTAGAGTTGCCCGCGCCTGTAATGGTAATTGTGGATGTAGCGTGTGTAGACGAGACCGAAAATCCTTCATACGAACCCGGGGCGAGGGTAATACTGTCGCCCGTTCGAACATAGACATTTATGTCACTCGTTGACGTTGCATCCACGGTCGAATAGTCGATCGTTCCATTATCATCAATGTTTGTGGTTGTACGACGGGCAATATTCGTCGCGCCGATATCCAACGCCCCCGTAACGTCTAGATATCCACTGAAAGCTGCTGTTTGAAGATCGTTCGTGGTATCGGCATCGAAGACCTTCAAAAATGGGTTGGATGTGTAGGTACTAGCGTCACTCACGTCCGAGGACCCTCCCCCATCAATGGCATGGATGACGGATCCCTCGAAACGATATGCGCCGTTATAACTATTCGCCTCTGTGAAGGTATTTGAAGGAGACGTGCGATATTCGATCCCAAGAGAATTTGTCGATGTGACTGCATTATAGAGCAGGTTATAGTGGGCGCCTACGGTCACTTCGATATCCGCTCGATCAAACTGCGTCAGCAACCCAATAGCTCGCCCACTAAAACAATTCCCACGAAGACGGACGGTATTATGTCGAATGGTATAACTCGTACTCCACGGGCCATCCGAGGACGGAGTTATCATTAATCCAGAACATCGAGCACTAGACGAAGGACTATCAATAAAGTTTCCACCGACATAGTTTGCCCCACTCGCAAAACTCATGACTGACGCGTCAAGCGTATCGGAAGTAAAATCAATTGGATACTGAACCGTATTTGTCGCAAACACGATATTCGAACCCTCCAGAACAACCATGCGATGAGAACCACCACCATCCGTCGAGCGATTCGAAAAGGTATTTCCAATGATATAAATCTCACTCGACGTCGGCGACATAGCCATCATCGTCGCCTGATTCCGACCTGCCATGCGACCGTAAAACGTATTATTCTGGATCAATCCATTGGTATTCGTTCCAGACAGAAAGAGACTGTTGATATTTACGTTGTTCAAAATGGAGAAATCTTTTGCTCCATAGACAAAACTGATCGTACTCGTGGCTGACGTAGAAAACGTATTATTTACCAACCGAATTCCACCAACCGGCTCTCCGGTACCAAGACTATTGGTAACAAGTTCAATATTTCCAAAGGTACAATTCTGAATCGTAGAGCTCGTCGTCAGCGTTAAACGATTTGCTCCAAATGGATTTGTCTGAGAAATCGTTGCACCCCCTGTACACAAAAGCGTAGAACTAACATTAGGAAATGAAACTGCCCAAGTTTCGGACGAAGGATCATAGGGACTCACTCCCCCGCCTTGCACTTCATAAATATCACCCTCAGCAGGACTATCATCGAAGGCGTCTTGGATCGTCGTATATCCACAACCTGCCGCACAAATCGTTTTCGTTGCCGCTTGGACCTGAGAGGCGACACTCAATGTGACGAATCCTAGCAAACAAATAAAAAGGGCTTTCAGTAAATGTTTCATGCACCAAGTATACCAGCTTTGAATGAAGAGAAAATCGTCATCTCATTTTGATGCTTCACTCAGTGCAAATACAAACGCATCTACGGACAGATCTGGGGTGTTTTTTTGCAGCGTTTTCGCCGCTTCGTAGATGGTTGCACCTGTCGTAAAAACATCGTCCACCAGGAGAATTCGTTGTCTTGTAAGTGACTTATCCACAGCAAACACATCTCGTACATTGGCCGCTCTTGCCGCCGCACTATCCAATTGAGCATTTGTTTCGGTGTGGCGCGTTCGAGACAATAGCTGAATCACCGGGACATCGGGAAACAAGGCTCGCTGAACAACCAATGCCAATTGAAGGGCGTGATCCATTCCACGTATGCGCTCTCGCTCTGGATCCATGGCCAGCGGTACGATCATAGACGGCGTCTGAAGAGTGTGTTCCATCGCAAAACGCTTCGCCACACGGAAAAAAGCTTCCTCTTCAAGACAGACCGCGCGCTGGTACTTAAACGAACGGATCAACCCACCCACCAATGGGTGGCGGTACATAGAAAGCGCCGTGAGAGACTGTAAAGGCGATTCGTTCGGGAGATCAACCGATCCGACGAATGGGATACTTTGGACACACATCGTACAGAGCCATTCACCCGCCGACGAACAGCCAACACAAACCGGGGGAAAGATCCCGTCTAAGAACCCTTCAATAATACGTTGTGCTACGGCCGTTCGGACCACATGACACGTGAGACAAGCCAATTACTCCCCGTTTTTTGAAAGGTCACCGTTGCATTTTTGTAGGATGTATCGGGCGCAGATTCACCCGCCTCAACCACAAGCTGCGCCTGGACTTCCACCGTCACTTCTGTCTGGTCACGTACTGGAACAGGTGATGTGATCTTTGATGCAAGACCACGTGCCGTTTGCCCCCAACTTCCAGCACGCAATGGATGCTCTGCCGTCAACCGTGTGCGCTCTGCCGCAAAATATCCTCGAACGTCACCCGTCGCTTCTAACCCTGCGTCACGCAAAGCGATAAAGCCGTCTGAGTTGGAGTAGCTTCCGGCACGCGACACAAAGTCCTGTGCCTTGCGACGCAAACGATCTTCCAAACGACGCGACTCAAGCAAAGCTGGATCCGGCGGGATTGGAGCGGGCGCAGAAGGCTGCGTATCAACTGGCTGAGCCTGTTGATCACTATACCCAGGTGGTTGATTGTAAGGCGTAGGTGTTTGCTCAGCACCTGGTCGTAATAACCACCAGATAACTCCCAGGATCACCAAAACCCCGAACAAGATCAGCAAAATGGCTTTCGTGCGGCGTTGCATAGAAGAAATAATTATTTATTCTTATTGGCCTGCTCAGCGTATTCCTTCTTCGCCTGCTCAATCTTCAACAACTGTTCTGGATTCGTCGTCACAATCTGATCTTCGGTATACGACGCAACCACTTGAATAGCGGCATGCTTGGCTCCGGCGAAGAAGATCCCTTCCCCTACCCCCGACTCAAGCAACAAATATTTCTCCGACTGAGTGAGCAAGAAGGTACGCGCCACGAGATCGATGGCGGCTGGTGATTGCTTCAGCAGAAGCTGCATCGAGCTGTTCGTTACGATCGCCTGACCATACTGCGAGGTCAAGAAGTCGTTCACGTCTTGCGTAATCGTCGTGATGCCCAAGTAATACTTACGACAACGTTTGACGAGGGCGAAAATAAACTTTGCCGAATCCTCGGCCTGCATGAGCCACCAAGCCTCGTCGATCACGAGCATGCGCTTCTTTCTCACAGAGCGCACAATATTCCAGATGTAGTTGACGATGGTGTAAATCGCCATCGGACGAAGTTCATCTTCGAGATCACGCACCGAGAACACGACGAGCTGGTTGTTGACCTGCACGGTGGTTGGCGAGTTCAAGAGTCCGGAAAATGTTCCTTCCGTATACTTGCGAAGTTTCACAATCAGATCGGTCGTACCTTCCATGCCTTCCAAAATATCTTGGAAGTCTTGCATGATTGGCGGCTCGAGTTTGGAGATATCTGCGCCCGGCACAATATCTTTCTTAGCGTAGGTTTCGAGCAAGGCGCGATCGAGAATCGAATCTTCTTGCGTCGTGATTTTCCCTAACATCAAACGCAACAAACCTTTAATCGTAATAACCGCGCTGCGAATAATATCTTCTGAAGTTGCGGTTTCACTCGTTGGGCGAGGTAAATCAAACGGGTTGATCTTGGAACGCGAAGCGAGCGAAATGTTGATGTAGGTTCCACCGACCGCATCAGACAGATGCTTATACTCCATTTCTGGGTCGATGACGATGACATCGACACCCATCATCATGGAACGCACGATCTCAAGCTTAATGGCGTAACTTTTACCCGCACCAGAGGTCGCAAAAATAACCGCATTGGCGTTTTGCAATGAGAAACGATCAAACAAGACGAGCGAGTTATTGTGGCGATTGACGCCATAAAGAATTCCGTTGTCACTTGAAAGCTCGGCTGATGTAAACGGAAAGGACGACGCAATCGGCGACGTGCTCATGTTGAACGTGATCTGAAGCTCGTCGTTGCAGAGCGGCATGGTGGCGTTGAACCCTTGTTCTGACTGGAAATAGGCACGACGTGTGTAAATCAGCGCCGAGGCAAAGGTGCCTTCGACCTGCGTCGTGACACGCTCGAGTTCATCCATGTCTTTCGAATAAAACGTGCAATAAAACGCGAACTGAAAAAAGTGCTCGATCCCCTGCGTCAGGTCATCACGTAGCTGCTCAACGTCACGCAAAGCCGTTTCCGTAATTGGATCGCGTGGTTTACCCGTTTCGTTATCAGATAAAATCTGCGCTTCCAAAATACCCACCTTGCGCTTGAGCTGTTTCAAAATCACGTCCGATTTAATCGGATAAAAGAACATCGAAATATCGAGCTGCGCACTTAAGTTGATGACCGGCGAGGCCCAACCGACAGACACATAACGAGGATAGGTCACGACGAATAGTGTGCGACAAAAAATATCTCCCAAGCGTACAAATGACGGCTCGACTTTCATCGAGGCTGGCGCGATCAAGTCCTTTACGACCGCCGCGCCTTTACGATACAAGCGCTCGTCTTCAAGGGCGGCATGTTCTTCTGCCTGTTTTTGTTTCAATTCCTCTTTGGTTGGACCTTTTTGAAGCTTCGGCTTCTCCAAGGTGAGCGCCGGATTTGCCGGCTTCTGCGGCTCCGTTTCAAAGGACATAGGTACGCTCGCCAGTATAGCATATCGTTTGTATTTATTTGCGACCGAGGGCAGCAAGACGAGAACGCCGCCGACGAGGGGAGGTTGCCAGGCTGGCAGCGCGTCTCGTGGGCGGCGGTGAAGAAGTCTTTGGTTGTCACACGCCGCCCATCGCGCTCACGCTTGCGCCTCGGTGGAGGCGGGCAGCACCTCGGTGAGGATGGGCGGGAGGAGCCGCATCGCCCTGTCCACCTCCGCGTCGTCCGTGATGCCGCGGCGGCGGAGTGTCGCCTTGCGCATGCCGACGATCGTCTCGAGCTGGGGGTGCTTGGCCAGCGTGATCACGTCCTGCGCATCGCATGGACGGTTACAGCCGACGATCACGTAGCGCTCGTCGTCGGGTCCGACGACGTCGCAGTCGCCAACGCGCGGGTTGATGACGGTGGCCGTCTCGGTGCTGTAACCGAGCCTGAAGGTCGCCACGATGCGCACGTTCCCGTCGACCTTCTCCTTGCTCAGGTCGAGGACGAGCTTGGCCCCGATGCGCAGCTTCATGTACCAGGCGTCGCCCTCGGGGTAGCTGATGAGGGCGATGCCCCAGGTCGTCCCGTAGAAGACGGCCAGACAGAGGTCCGCTCTCGACGCTCGGTAGTCGATGCCGTTGAGTAGGTCGAAGACGCGGAGATCGAGGGTGGGATCGATCCCCCAGAGCCTCCGCCTGACGAACTCACTCGTGACGCTCGTCCACTTGTCCCAGAGCTCGCCGTACGTGCCACGCTCCGAGCGGAGCTCGTAGAAGAACCCGATGGTGAAGCTCGTGAGCAGCATCGGACCGAAGAAGACCGCAGCCCAGAGGAAGAACACGATGAGCTCCGTGACACCACCCTCGGTCGCCTGCAGGTACGCCAGGCTCGCGAGGCCGCTCATGGTGAGGGCGATGAAGGTCGAGCTCCAGGCGCGGGCGAAGACGCGCCGCGCGATGGAAGGCCTCTGTTCGGGCTGCTGGGGCTGTGATTCAGCGTTCACGTTATCTCGACAAGCCGAGTCAGGGTTGGAAGGTGGTTGATGCGTTGACACGCGTCCGCTCGGCTGATGCTAAGGAGAAGGCTGAATCAACCTTTGCAGGCTTCTCTCCAACAGCAGCCGAACGAACATATATGTCTAGGCGTTGCGATAAAAAGAACAGCGATTTGTATCAAAATATTGGCTGCATTGTCAATCTTTATAGACGCGAAAACCTCGCTTCGCCAGATACCAAAACCCCACCGACTGGTGGGGTTTTGGGCTCTCAGAGGCTCGATCGTTTTGATCAAGCGTTCATCCGAGCTGGAGCGCTGCGCAAGTCGTGGTCACGTTGTATGCGTGACAAACGTCGCGTGTGCGGTCCATTCGTTAGTTTGTAGGGGGGGTTCCGATGGCCAGTGAGCATCGGGAAGGAGCGGTCCACACAGACCGCACTGGCGGCGGTTGGCCCTGGCGCTAGGCGACGCCGTTGGGCGGCGGGGCGGCCTTGTTGGGGTCGCCCGCGAGGTGTTCGCCGGTGGCCGGATCGGCGCTCTCGGCGGCTGCGCTGAGGTCTTCGGCTTCGGGGGCGAGGCCCTGCGTGGGGACGGCCGACGCCCCACCGGCCGGCGTCGGCGAACGGTGCGCGTTCGGCGGCGGGGGCGGGGGCACGGTGCGCACGGACGGGGCCACGGTGGAGCCGGACTCCATCTGCCGCGGGGCCGAGGCCGGGCGCATGGCCTGTGTGGCCGCCCTGCGGGCGCGGCTCGTGAGCTTGAGGTACTCGAGGTGGGCGTGGTTCGGCTTGAGGACCGACCACACCATGACCGAAAGCTCGGTGCCCGGGATCACGATCTGGACCCCGAACTTCAGGTTCTCGATCGCGCCGGTGAAACGATCGACCGCCATGTTCTGGGACACGGGGTCGTCGATGCCGACGTCGATCTTGACCTCGAAGTACGGCCCCCGCATGCCCTTGCAGTACTCGACGCTGATGACGAACTCCCCCTTCTGCCCGAAGCGCAGGACCTCGCCCGGCTTTGAAGGCAGCGCACAGGGCATCACCAGGACAGTGCCGTCAAGGCACTGGAAGATGATGTAGCGGTCCACCTTTCGGAGGACGAGGCCGCCGTCCTCGTCGAGCACTTCGTCGGGGACGGGGTTGCCGTCCTCGTCGAGCGGGCTGACGAAGATCTTGTCGTCCCAGACCGAGTACCACTGCTCGATCTTGAGCTCGCGCTTCAGGCGCGCGTTCTCGTCGCGGAGCTGCTGGAGCTCGGCCGGTTCGACCGAGACCTCGACGGCGGGCTCCTGGGGCTCGTTCTGGGCCTTGACGCCCGCGCCGCGGTCGGCGCGCTCGAGAAGCTGCACGTAGTCTTCCTGAGACAGGACGACGTTCTTGCCGCTCATCCCGGCGAGGCCGTTGAGCAGCTTCGGCCGGAACGGCTTGTTCTCCTCGGAGGTCGCATCGGAGACGTCCGTGTCTCCCCCGCCGTTCGTGATCTTGATGTTGATGGCATCGGCGCCCCGGCGGGGCTGCTGCTGCGTCCTCATGTGGGTCTCTCGACCTTTCTTGCGAAGCCGATACGGAGGGATGTCACATACTGCACCCCATACCCGTCCGACTGTTCTCAGAGAAAATAATTCAATATTCTCACTAAAAACAGTCGGCCGGTCTATGAAGTTGCGTATCCCTGCGTTGGTTCAGATAAAAAGAACCGCATTTTGTATCAAAATATTAGATTTTTGTCAACTCTCTAGTCTTTTCACATTAAAACACGGCTTTGCCCTTAAAACGCACAACGACCCTGTCGAGAAGCGTCCAGGAAGATCGCTCTTCGCGGACGGCTCAATCAGGGCCGGGCTTGGGGAGATGTGACCGACCTCGAGGCGACTCGTCCACACAGACGAGTGCTCGATGGGTTACGCGGGTGTTGTTCAGGGGGAGGGAGTGGCGGACTGCGTCGCCGGGTTGGGCGCGGTTGTCACCCCGGCGGCCGCGTTCTGCGCGGCGCGCATGCGGGTCATGATGGACTCGCAGTTGGGGGTGGTCGGCCGCGACTGGCACTGGACCAGCTCGAGCACGAGGCCCGGCATGCGCTCGGCGAAGTCCGCCAGGCGGCGGCTGGTGTCCGCCGTGGCCGTCTCGACGCGGTCGAGTCGCGCGGTGGCGGCGTTGACCTGGGCCAGGAAGACCTCCGTGACCTCGCGGCCGACGCGGCAGCGCTGGGCACCGCCGGGCGCGTCCGCGAGCATGAGGCCGTTACGGCGCCCACACAGGCAGGCCTCGTCGCCGGGCGGGCAGGCGGGCTGCACACGGCGGACGACGGGCGCCACGCGGCGGACCACCGCCGGCCGGGGCGCGGCCGCGGGGGCGCGCGTCACGAGCGTGGCGGGCGTCTGCTGGTTCGCGACGGCCGCGAGTCGGAGCGCCTCGGCAAAGCGCAGGGCTTCGCAGGGGTCGCCGATCCCACAGGCCTGGATCCCCTGGGGCGCCGCAGGAACAGGAGCCGGGTCCGGCTCCATGACCACGACGGTGCGGCCGTTGGCCTGGGCGGGCAGGACCCCACCGTCGGGGCTGTCCTGAGCCTGAGCAGTCGCCGTGCCGAAGCAGACGGAAACAGCGAGCGCGAGCGAGACGAAAACGCGGGTCAACATGGTGGTGAATGAGCTCCCCTGCCATCGAGTTTCACCTCTAGGCAGATGTGTGATGAATACCGCCTCGGATACCTACCCGAGGCGACCCTGAACACGAAATGGTGCGAAAGAAGGGGTCACTTTAACCATTTTATTATTATTTTGTCAAGTTATCCCCAACATACGGCATAGTAATAAAAACCTTGTACTTGTTGACTTTTTTATAAAAAAATGGTAAGAAGACGGGCTCCATTTCCTGGAAGAGTCTGCTCGCTCGCGAGATGTGGCTTATTTAGGAACGGAGTAACCTTTCAATCAGACAACTGGTTCACAGAGGGCAGCAAAAGGGAGTTCGCAAGAGCTCCAGGGAGTGTGACTGATGAGCGCAGAAAAAGACGACAGCATGCGGGTGGACATCAAAGCACCCACGGTACCGGTGGAAGTACCGAGCGTGCGGCGCACCCCGCAACCTGATACGGAAGGGGTAGTGAGGATCCAGACCCCGCCGGCCACCCGGGCCGCGGCGCCGCAATGGCTGCCGCGCGCCTCGGCGCCCGCCAACGCACCGTCGCCCACGCTCGACACCCGCCCTGAAGAGGCGCGGGACGTGACGGCGGGGCGCGTCAGGATCCTGGCACCCGGCGCGATCGAGGTGGCACCGAGCCGCTCAAGCGACCAGAATCCGGACGATGACAACATCGACTGGGACGCGACGTTCGGAGGGGGTGACAATGCCACCGGCCACGAACAGCCCGAACCGCCCACGCCTCCGCTGCCCACAAGGGCCCGGGAGACCGGTCCGGTGATGCTCCGGGTAGGCGGCCAGAAGGTGACGATCACTGAAGCCGTCGCTGCAGTCGCCCTGCCGGGATCGGGCTACACTGGGGACGCCGTGATCCGTCAGGGGCCCGCCGCCCTGGACAGCGACGATAGCTGGAGCGTCGGGCCACAAGAAGCGGCTCCGGTGCTCAACGCGACCCCCGATGAGATGGCGGAGCTGGGACGCGCGAGCGCCGCACACCGCGGCGCGCACGCCGTGGACCACCGCCCTCTCCCCCCGCCCGCTCGCGTGCCCATCGTCGAGGCGCTGCTCGACGACGCCAACGCCGACGAGAAGATCGAACCCGACCTCGGACCCGCAGCGAACGAGCACGATGCGCCCCGGGTAACCGGTGAGCGCGAAGTGCCGCCCATGCTCGCAAGGGACGATGGGGCAGCTCCCCCGCCGACCAAACTCCCCGGCCTGCACCCCAAGCTGGAGGACCACATGACGCGCGAGGAGCTCGCGCGGGCAGCGGCGGAACACGAAGAGGCGGAACGGGTACGCCGAGAGCAGGAGGCCTACGAGGAACGGGAGCTGCAAGCTCAGACCCTCCAGTGGGCCCAGCGCTCGCGTAACCTCAAACTCGGCGTCATCAGCTTCGTCGTCGCCCTCGTGGTGTGCGGCGTCGCGCTGGTGACGATCCACGCGATCCGTGCGATCAACCACCATCCCCAGGTCGTCGCGCAGACGCCGACGACTCCCACGCCGGCCCGCCAGCCCGAAGCGGCGCTGTGCGTCACGGCGGCCGCCTACGACCTCCTCCCCACGGACCAGCAGGCGGCCTACGACTACGCCGTCTGCCAGTTCCGAGGGGATGCACGTCCGTCGTTCTACTGCCGACGGCTCGGGCAGCTCACCCCCGAGCGCGTCTGCAACAACGTTCGGAGAGTCTGCAGCGTGCCTTTCAACGGCCATCCAGCACCTCCGGTCGGGACCAACAGTGCCTGCCTCGCGGACCCCACGGGGTACCCGCCGGCAGCCTACCGGTTCCCCCGACCGTAGGAACAACCAGTCTCCGCGGCTTCGAGTCGGTCACGCGCGCGTTCGCCGTGATCCCCGACTGACATCTCGCCGCAAATCAACAGCCCGGCCCCGTTCGAGCCGATCGTGGATCCACTCCACGCATCGCTTCTCGACGGGGTCGTTCGGCGTTTTAAAGAGGTATCACTATTTTAAAAACTAGTTTCCGCCTTCATCAACCTGCAGGCGTGACATGTCCACCAACGGCTGTGCTTCGTACAAATCTGGGTTGTAGATGTTATAAAACAGTTCAATCAAGCTTTGCGTATCAAGTTGGACAGCCGTAAGCGACATTGAACCCAATCCGCCTGTGATTTGGCTCACGCGCAACTCCAATTCGAATTTCTGCTTCTTAAAACGATCCTCTGCAAACTTCATCGCAATCGTTGGACTAAAAATTTCTTGCAAACGCTGCCAAAAGCCTTTTGTCTGCACCGTCGCCGGATTCAACGGAACGACAATATAAAAACGCTTTTGCATGATATCGCCCAACCGCACCAACTGACGCACGAAGTCACGGTAGTCCGAGATTTGGTGTTTCAACAAATCGTTTTCAATTTTCTTTTCTTGCTCGTTCAGCTGACGAATATACGCATCAATATTCATGCGACGCGACTGAATAACGATCTGAATCGGAAAGTCGATACTGTTCACGAACTGCATGTACGCCTGCACAATCGCCTGCTGTTCGTCGACCGACTTCAACGCGAAGTTGATACTCGAAACAAGTAGCACCGCACGCAGCGTTCCATCCTTGAGAATCACCACGTCTTCGCGAATTTCGGCAACATCAAGAAAGCGTTGCGTCGGGACTCCGGGTTTAGAAATGTGCTTAGACATAAAGATCAAAAGGTCTGGTCGTCATCTGGTTTATACACTCCGCCAGTGTTTACGACCAGTGTCAGATCACGTAACCGTGAAGATGTAGGTCGTTCTTTTCGATGACTCGCTTCGACCTCAGCCGCTGTGATTTTATCAAGACTCATAAACACACGGAGCTGATCATCCGTCAGATTTTTATCCCAGACACGAAGCGGTGGCCGCATGAGCGACGCCAACGCGTTCAAGAAAAACAGGTGAAACGGCTGACTATGCACCTTGGCAAATCCAAATGTTCCCGCAATTCCACAAATAAAAACTGCGATGATACCAAACACTAGCTTGCTCGGGGAAAGGCTATACGCGATAAACAACAACACCACTGCCGCCAAGAGAATCAAGAACTGACGGACCGTAATCGGACCGAGAATCTTGTCTTCATTATCGATGAATTGCGGAACAATATATTTCTCTGGCATAGAAGGTACGTTAGACGTTCAAGCGATTATTCATGAGCAGAATGGCGCCGATTTCTTCTGCTGTTGGTTGGTTGACATCCTTCTCATGCAATTCGCGTGCGATCTCGGCCACCGGACGGCCGGATGTAAAACTCTGCGCCACAATTTGCAGATATTGCTGCTGAAGCGGCGACTGACGCCAGGCTTGTGCACCCTCCTGCCAACGCTCGTATGATTCCTGTTTAAGCGTCTCGAGTTTCTGCCACAAACGTTCCATCGCTTCTTCTGGACTCTGGGACAGACGTCGAAACTCGGCGAGCGTGATCCCACCAAGTTCATTCCCCAAGCTCGTGAGACGCGTAGGTGGGCGAATTGAATCCATCGCACTCGGCGCAGCCGAAGAAACTGGGCCCGTCTGCACGACCGCCCCACCAGCCGCTGCCGCCTTTTGCGATTCAATCGCAGCCGCCCAAGGGTTTGCCTCCTGCACTTTTTGGCGATACCACTCGGCATGCGCCTCACTCTCCTGCTTGCGACGTACCTCTCGCTTTTCGTTTTGTGCCTGCTTCATCCCTTCGATACGCAGCTGCTCAGCCTGTGTAAGCTCTGCGCGATGCGACGCGTATGCCTGCTCTATCACACTCGCCATCGCCTCTGCCTCTTCAGGGTGTCGGTCTAATCCGCCGATTTTTGAATCGCGCATCAAGACCTCCTTTACTTGAATCTGATTGCGAACGTCGCGCAATCGGGTGGAAATGATGTTTTGCAAGCGCTTCTTCAGATACTCATCGAGACCTGGGACAGACAAAGCTTTCATCGTCTCTTGTATTGCTTGCTCCAGGAGAGCGTCGTAATCGCTCGCTATTGGACGCACCACCGGAAGATCCGCCTGATCACCCTCTCCGATCACCTGTGAAATTGGAGCACTCGCTCCACCAGACATTGCCGCATTCGCTGCCGCCATTTGCTGCGACACCGGTTTGGGCTGAGAAAATAACTTGATGGTCGCTTCGCGCTGAAAGTTCGCATACCATTCAGCGTATTCCTGCTCTGACATGATTTGCACCGCCAACTGCAACCGCTCCATCTCATCGATGTATTTATCCGCCTGTTCGCGAGAAAAGCCGACACCGCCTTCAGATTGAGACTGCTGCAGCGCCTCTCTTACCTGATCAGTCGTGCGAACACCTTTCATGTATGAAATCAGGATCTCTCGTAAACGACGTGCCACCTCCTCTGTAAGAACACTCAACTTGGCATTCGAAGCAATGCGTCGCACAGCAACTCCATACGGCATGGGGCGCAACGAAATCCGAAACATTGATTGAAGCTGCGACGCGGAAACACCAAGCTCTTGCAAACGCGCTTCTACGTCCCACGATACCAAATCAGCTACGGGAAACACGATGTACTGCAACAAGATACGCTCAACTTCATCAGGATTATGATCTCCACAAACTGATTTTACATCTTCTCGAAACTCTTCCTTACTCAATCCGTAGAAAATAAGCACCCAAGCTGGATCCGCTACACGGTCCCACGCATCATTATCCAAGGCGAGAAGCTTCTGTGCTTTATCTTCGTTCTCGCCTGAAAGCTCCTGCAGGTAGTATTCCTGCACGATCTTAGGACATTTTTTATAGCCCTCATTCCATTCGATCGAATCCATAGCATGTTATGAACGATTAGGGCGTACCACCGCGACGAGGTCGACGACCGCCACCACCCCCTGCTCCGCCACCGCTACCACTGCTCCCACGCTGACGGTTTGCACCACTGTTCTTACCCGGATTGCGCTTGAACTGTTCGACAGCCGCATTCGCGTTGGCATACTTGGAATACTCGTTGTAGTCCTTCTGCCAACTGGCTGAACCGTGATATCTGCCTGGGACCGCCGCGTGAGCCGCTTCTTTCGCCTGATAATCAGCGTAAGCGGCCTTAGAATCTCGAATGCGCGCCTGACGCGCTTCCTCCTTCTCCTCCTTCGCTACGTAGTTGTCATATTCTGTTCTGGCTTTATTCGCAGCGTCTCTCGCCTTTCTCGGATCTGGATCAGCCGTCATTCCTTTGATAAACGTCTCACGATCTGTGTCCGACATTGCGCGCATCTGATCAAAATTCTGCGCAGCCGCCGTATTCGCAGCCTTCCAAGTCGCATGAGCGGCGTCTTGAGGGCCACTCATCGTTTCAATGAAGGTATCCCGCTGCGCAGGCGTCATGGTTTGCATGCCCTCCATGTTCTGAACAATGCCCTGGTTCGCTGCTTTCCACTGCTCACGAGCACGATACTGCGCAAAGTCATCCATCTGCGCCTTATCTTTAGCATAGCCCTCTTCAAACCAACCGTTGATAGCCGTCGCATTCTCATTCACCATTGCCTTCACCTTGCGTACACTCTCCAGCTGCGCAGGATCGCTCATTAAACTACTATCAAGCGCTTGACCAACGTTGGCTGCACCCATATCAGACATAAACTGAATCTGCTGACTCTGGCTCAACTCATTGACACCATCCAACACCGGCAAAACGTCTCTTACACGCTCTTGATATTCAGCATTCGCCAAATCTCTCACACCAGCCGGAGCTCGGCTACCCATCTTCAAGATCTCGCTGTTTGTCTTGCTCACAGTCGCGCCATTCTCATCAACGTAGGTGCGCGACTGGTTGAGGTAATCCGATGTCGCCTTCGTAGCAGCGCCAGACTGTACTGAAATCCCACGAGCCGCCGCATCACGATACGACTCTCCGTTCGCGTTCACACCCGCTGGAACATTGCTCACCGCCTGACCCACACCAACAACCTTAGCAGCCCCTGTGAGACGCTTACTCGCCCCAGCATCAGCAATTGGACCACTTGCATCCTTAATCATCCAACCCGTATTCGCGCCAGTCGTTGGATCGATCACGTACGCATTGCCGGCGTTCACGTTACTCGTAATATCATTGATCGAGGCTTGCTGCTTATCACTAATCTTGTAGCTACCCGTTGAACTGACCAGATTCCCATTCGCGTCACGGGTTGTGTTCGTCTCAAAGACGTGCAATTTGTCTTGTGAATCGCGTTCCAATGAAAGATTACGAAGGTGTGCAGCTGCCACACCACCATTTGATTCATCAATATATTTGACCATCGCGTCGAAGTTCTCGCGATCCTTTCCTTGCAAACGCTTGCGCGTGCGAGCAATTGCCGCCTGATCACCAACAGTAATCTGACCATTTTCCTCCTTAAAGGCACCCTCGTAGGCCACGTTACGCAAGACATCAAAGTTCCCCTTCGCATCTTCACTCAAACTATTGAAATTTTGACGCACCTGTGCCATCTGCTTCTTATATTCGGCGTCGTCCATGACCAAGTGCGGGCTCTCTGCACGCAGCTTCTTAATTTCATCATCAAACTTCTGACGCATCTGCTTATTGGCTTCAATCTCATGTGGACGCTTCCCAACATCGCTGAGCGCCGCCTTCCCTTTCTCCAATTCTTCTAAGCGCAAACGATTTGATTCCTGCTTCGCTGCACGATCTGAGACGCGCTTCGCGACGGTATCATCGCCCGTCGCCGCTTTAACAGCATCTTTCGCCCCGTCTTTACGCGCCTTCAGTTCATCATCAAAGGCTTTTTCATTGGTCCCCTTCTTCATACCGTCACTCGCGCTGACCGCTTGAACCGCCTTGGTACCCGCACGATCGCCCGTCCAGAATTCGTTGCGACCGATCTTCTTCATTTCGAACGCTTTCTGCTCCTTGGTGAGCTTCGGATCGTTCATGATCTTCTCATACTCAGCCTGACGCTTCCCTTCTTCGTTGCGATTGTAGTGCTCCTGATCACGTAACCATTTGTTCTGGCTCGCGAACGGCACACGACGAGCGGCCGCCGCCAACTTGCCACGTACGTCATAGCGACGGTCAACAAGACCAGCCGCACCGCCCGCAATCGCCCCCGCGCCACGTAATGCCGCACCCGCTCCACGCAAACCTAAACTGCCAGCCCCCAACGCAAATGCCTTTCCACCACGTAACGCCAACCCAGCACCAGCCACGGCTCCACCACCTGCCGCAAACAAAGCGGCGCGCTGACCCCAATCAAGCGATTTGTTTTTAATCTTCTTCATGAGGTCACCAGCGGAACCCCCCACGGCACTTGCCGCATCGGTTGCCGCCTCAAGCCCCATCATCATCATGGCAATTGCAACGAGATACGAACCCAAGCCACGGGCGTTACCGATGGCGTTGATAAACATGCTTGCACCGTCCTGCACCATACCAAAGGTATTTCCGAGATCTGCCGCCTGTGTATTTTCAAACAATCCAAGACGCTCGTCCGCCCCCTGCGCCGACAACGTAGCAAAGGTAAGCCATAACCAAAATGCCATAATTGGACCTCCCGTAAGAAGTCCACTCAATCGACCCCAGAAACTCTCCACCTGCTTTCCCAATACCTTTTTCATGGTGGCAGGAAGAGCGCTCGCCAAGAACGGCACCGGTGAAAAAATCAGCAACATCCAAAGTCCAACAATACGCGCGACCACGAACACCACCATCATGAGCATGACGCCGATCGCTACAATCAACAAAAAGATCTGGAAGGCCGCAGCTAAAACAACATCCAGAATGACTTGCCCCGCCCCGTTCTGCGCCACATTCGCTGCCGCTGTTGACGTTGCACTAATACTGTTCTGCAACTGTTGCCCGTAGGTCGCCCCTTGAATCAGTGGCAAATGCAGGGCGTTTGTAAAGTTTCCCGCTCCAATGGCTCCAAAGGCATTAACGAAGGTCAGCATCACAATCTGAGACGCATCAATCAACAGCGCTACGATTGTCTTTGAAAAGTTTACCAAGACTGCTGCAAGCAGCACTTTCGGCAAAATATTTTTCACGTGAAGCTCACCCGTCCTCCACCCCAAGATCGTGGCGTAAGACGCCAAAATCAAAATGACGATGAAGAACATGTTCACCAAATCACGCACCATCTTCCAACCAATCACGACCGGAGGCGCCGTCGCAAATCCGTTATAACTCAAGAAACCCAGCAGCACGTTCACCAATAACAGAATAATCTTACCCAAAAAGGCCACGATCAACCCCATGATGAAGGCGATAAACCCGACCAGACGCGCGGTCAATGCATCAAGGATAGAACCAGCGCCAGTAGCCTGACGAGCGATATCCGTCCACTCCGTCCTAGCTGTTCCGATTGGATCAGTAGCTACATCATTCCACGCACCACGCGCCGCCGCAGCACCACCCGTCGATTCTTGACCCGTTGCCCGATCCCATAGCGCAGTGGCTGAATCACCCACGAAATCTAAAACACCCACATCACGCGCTCCGGTTCCTTGAAATCTGGGTTGCTGCTGTGCCTGCACGTTCGAAAACGGCAAGAGTAGAGATCCCCCAATCAAGAAAGTCATTAAGAGCAGACATAGCCTCCTACAGAAAAGTGACTGCCCTAGTTTGCTCCTTGATCCAAAAAAAGAACGCATAGAAAACGTGGCTGTAGGATACCACACGCGCATCAGGTCTTGTAGGCATCTTCGTCCACACGCTCGGAGGGTTGTTTCAAGACTTGAGCGTGGTAGACTGAGATCCATGCTGTCGTTTCGTAAGCCGGATCCTCTGTCCACAAATTTTATTGTTCCAACCGAACGCTCGGTGTCACGCCAAACCATTGTCTTGGCGATTGTGTTTTCTGTAATCGTGGGCCTCCTTTGCGCCATGGGTGCTACCGCCTCGTATCGCGCTTCTGCTCGCGGAACCAGTGTCATCCATGAGATTCAGCGATTGCCTCTCATCTCACATTTAGAACGCGCTGTGGGTTTTCCAGCAGACCCTCCCACTGAGCAACCAACCCAAACACGCCAAGATCGCATGAACGTCTTACTCCTTGGCATCGGCGGTGAAGGCCACGAGGGATCGCAGCTCACAGATACGATCATGCTGGCTTCGATCGATCTCAAGGAGAAACGGGTTGGCCTCCTCTCCATTCCTCGCGATACCGCCTACCCACTTGGTGGGGGCCGGTTTGAAAAAATTAATTCCGTCAATGCGTACTTTGAACAGGATCATCCAGGCGAAGGAGCAACGCGTACTGCACAAGCATTCTCCACCCTGCTCGGCCAGCCGATTGACCACGTACTTCGCATCGACTTTGACGGCTTCGCGAAATTCATCGATGCACTTGATGGGATTAACGTAAACGTTGAACGCAGCTTTACGGATTATCAATATCCAACGGCGGACAAAAAATGGATGATGGTCTCGTTCAGAAAGGGCCCACAAAAGATGGATGGCCGTACCGCCCTGATCTACGCCCGCTCTCGTCACGGAAACAATGGCGAAGGCAGTGACTTTGCCCGCAGTCGTCGACAACAAATCGTCATCATGGCTGTACGCGACAAACTGCTCTCACTCGGCACTCTCACAGACCACCGAGCTCTCGCCAATCTCTACACAACGGTCACGAATCACATCCAAACTGACTTCACCCCCTGGAGTGCCTTGGCTCTCGCCCCGATATTAAAGGATTTCTCGAGTGACCAGGTGAATCTCCAAGTCCTGACAGATGAACCTGGCAAGGAGCTGGTCGCCGCCAACGTAAACGGCGCCTTCATGCTCTCTCCGAAGAACCCGGATTGGTCTGAAATTCGTGCATTGGCAGCTGACCCATTCGGAAAAACCACCCAAAACAGCACAAACCCTTCAACCACCACGACCGCCACCAAAACAACCGTCCCCAAAACTCGCCCTCGCATCGAAGTTCGGAACGGAACCACCCGAACGGGCTTTGCCGCCCAAATGGCAGCCAAACTGGAGAAAAACGGCTACGAGGTGAAAGCTTTTGGCAACGCGATCCGCCGTGGCTATGAGCAAACCGTCATCTACGACCTCACCCAAGGCAAGAACCCAGAGGACCTCGCCAAGCTCAAAAAAGCCCTCCAGGCCACGGTTTCATTGAACCCACCCGATACCCTTCGCCCTACCGACGGGCTCGCTCCAGAGCGTCCAACTACCGGAGTAGAGGTCGATTTCTTTGTCATTTTGGGCGAAGCCAGCTATCCTCTGCTGAATAGCTCACTTTAAGGTATGGAACAGACCAATACACCTCGACTACCGCGTGTCGCTCTCGTTGGCCGCACCAACGTCGGAAAATCAAGCCTATGGAACCGCTTTACTGAAAGCGGGCACGCCCTCGTGAGCGAAGATCCGCATACGACGCGTGATCGTAAGCATGGCCTCGTCATCTGGCAGGGGCGTGAATTCGTGTGCGTGGATACCGGTGGAATGGATACAGAGCCAAACGTGATTGGTGAGAACATCAAGAAGCAATCGCTGAACGCTATCGAGGACGCTGACCTTGTGTTGTTCGTGGTAGATGGCAAGAGCGGCCCCCTCCCTCAAGACCGAGAGCTCGCCGAGTTCGTACGCGCTCATCACAAGAAAGACATCTGGTTGCTGGTGAACAAAACGGACACAATGAAAGATTTTGCGTCTTCGACCGATCCAGGATTCTTCGCGCTCCGTTTTTCAGAAGTCCACCCAATCAGCGCCAACACCGGTCTCGGCATCGGCGACCTACTCGATGAAGTGTCGAAAGAACTCGACAAACGTGGCGTTCCCCCGCTCGATGCCAAACGCGATGAACGCATCAAGATCGCCATCGTTGGTCGACCGAATGTTGGAAAATCCTCTCTGGTCAATTCGATTCTCGGCGAAGATCGTGTGATCGTTTCCCCGATCGCTCACACAACGCGCGAACCACAAGACACTGAACTTGAGTTCCAGGGACACAAGATCACGATTATCGATACAGCCGGTATGCGTCGCAATGCATCGCTCCGCACCGACATCGAAGAAGCAGGTGTCCAGCGCAATCTACGCGCGATTGATGCGTGTGACGTAGCATTCCTTGTATTCGACGCGAGTGAAGACCCAACCGCACAGGACCGTCACCTCGCCGGCTATCTCGCCGAACGCGCCAAAGGGGTGATCCTCGTCGCCAACAAATGGGATTTGATTCCAGCCAAGGACACAAAGACCTCACAGAAGTTTGAGGAACTTGTGCGCTCGCTTTTCCCTTTCTTGAATTGGGCACCGATGTTGTTTGTGAGCGCCCTCAAGAAGCAGCGCATGCATGCTTTGCTTGAAAACGCCCTGAAAGTACAAGAAGAGCGTAAGCGTCATATTGATTACAATGCTCTCAACCGCTTGTTGAAGGCGTGTATCAAAACCATGAAGCCGCTCGCATCATACGGCCCCAAATCGCCACGTATTTACGACGTAGCTCAGATTGAACATGAACCGCCAACCTTCCTCGTGACGGTGCACGGCGAAAAAGATAACGTCCATCCGAACTGGTTGAAGTTCTTCGAGAAGCGTTTGCGTCAAAAATTTTTCTTCACGGGCACACCGATCATTTGTAAAGTGCGTCATTTACCTGTCGCGAAGTCACAAAAGGCGCGCAACGTCTTTGGACCTGGCATGGAAGCGGTCGCAGGGAAGATTCGCGAAAAGAAAGTTCTGGTCAACCAAACACGTCGTCGTCAGAAATATCAGTAATCTTCTCCTTGTCCTTTACGTGTATGCCTAAATATCTGGTGGTTGGTCTCGGGAATCCCGGACCTGAATATGCTCATACCCGCCACAATCTAGGCTGGTTAGCGGTTGAAGCCCTCGCTAAGCGCCATGCGACTTCGTTTCGCGAAGAACGTAGCCTTCATTGTTTGATGGCGGATATTCGCGTCGGCGAAACACAAGCGCTCCTCGCCCTACCGACGACGTACATGAACGAATCAGGGCGCGCAGTCCAGGCCATTGCGCACTACTTTAAGATTCCACTTACCAACATCCTGCTCGTGCAAGATGAATTAGATTTTCCACTCGGTCGTATGGCGTTTCGTGATGGTGGGAGCGAAGGCGGTCATAACGGCATCGCTTCGATTTACGAACAATCAGGTACGACGCAATTTGCTCGTTTGCGCCTTGGGATCGGACGCCCACCTGCGCCTCGTGTATCAAAAGACTATGTTCTTGAATTATTCAGCAAAGAAGAACGTGCTGATCTGGAAAAACTTTTTGTACGGACAACAGACGCGATCGAATATTGGATGCGCGAAGGCTTGACAAAGAGTATGAATTCATGGAACGGCAGTATATATGACGCCGCCGCAGAACCATCGGCTCCTTTGGGGAGCGATCGCCTCACATAAACGCATTGGTGCGAAAACCATTCGCCACCTGTTTACGAGCGGACTGGATGCTGAGGCTGTTTGGAGCGCTTCATATAAAACACTAAGAGAAACAGGAATCAATGATGCGTTGGCACAGGAAATCCCCCGTTGGTGCAATCAATTCGATCGTGCGAAATTCGTAGAACTCCTTGAGCGGGATTCGATTCGGATCGTTCTTCGAGAAGACGCTGATTACCCGCATGCGCTTAATACAACGATCGGTGCACCAGAGGTGCTGTTTGTGCGCGGCACGCTCCCTCCAGCTAAGCCGAGTATTGCCGTCATCGGGAGTCGTGGCCCCTCTGAATATGGTCAACGTATTTTGAACCAGTTGATTGAACCGGTCGTTCGTGCAGGGATCCCGGTGATCTCAGGCCTCGCGCTTGGTACAGATGCCAATGCGCACATCGTTGCCCTCGACGCCTTCGGCTACACATGCGCTGTGCTTGGATCAGGCGTTGACCGCACAAGTATTTACCCACGCTCCAACGCCTTACTGGCAGAACGTATCTTAGATCAAGGCGGCGGTGTGATTTCGGAGTTCCCTCCTGGAACACGCCCATTCAAAAGTCATTTTCCGATTCGGAATCGAATTATCGCCGGGCTTGTAAATGCAGTCGTGGTAGTGGAAGCCACGCTCGACAGCGGAACGATGATCACGGCCCGAGTAGCCCTCGAAGAAAATCGCGAGGTGCTGGCCGTTCCTGGATCGATCCTGTCCGCTAAATCCGCTGGGACGCACAAACTCATTCAAGGAGGGGCACGACTCTGCACCACTGCCCAGGACATTTTTGACGCCCTTCAGCTCGATCGTGTAGAAACCTGCACCAAGGCTCAGGCCGAACTTCCACTCTCAACCGACGAGCGGTCATTATTCGATAAACTAAAAACCCCGCAGAGTGCGGATGAGTTATCACGCCTGATCGATTGGTCTATAAGCCGAGTAAATCATGCACTGACCATGCTGGAACTCCGACAACTCGTAACACGTGCCGGATACCAACAGTGGGCACGAATTTAAGCGTTTTTTGCTCATAGTCAGCCCATTATTTGCCCCACCTGCTGTCCATCAGTACACTAGCTCCATCTCTATCTATGCACCTCGTTATCGTCGAGTCCCCTACCAAAGCGAAAACCATTC